>JAJRTM010000782.1 GCA_024278285.1 Planctomycetota bacterium | reverse complement strand
TGGCGGTTGGGTTGCGTAGCAACAAGACGTTCGCGCCATGTGGGTTGCATCATTATTGGAAGTTCAAAAGAAATTGAAAGCACATGGCGCATTCATCTTGTGCCTCACGGCACCCAACCACTAAAAGCGGTCGGGCTACCCGCTTCGATGGCATGTTCCCAAAACCTTCTTTGCCATACACCCCGTCGTCGATATTTCACACGAGATTCGGAAGTTGGTTGTTCCATGCCACCCGCTTTCAAATACCGTTTGGTGAATTCTTTTTTCAACCATGCCCAACGTTTTGAAAAGTCAGCATCGCCGGAAGGTAACGACCAAATTGTAAGGAGATGATCAGGCAAAAGTACAATCGCATCGATTTCAGTAGGCCATAACTTTTTTGTTTCCCGAAGAACATAGCCCAGAATTTTGACAGCAAATTCGTCACGAAAAACGGGTGCATTTCGTTCCGTTTTAACGGTAAAGAAAAAGGTTCCGCCAGGAATGTAAGCACGTCGATAGTTCGGCATGTTTTGAGTAGAATAACCCACAATTGGTACGCACAGCGTACCCTACCCGGCTTGATTTTTCAGAGGTTCCCTTTATTCAAACTGTAATTCTGCAATACCCCATATCGGAAGGCGTGGAATGATAATTCTTGCTCCTTGTTCGAGCATCTCGAATTCAAGCTCCACGCTCTTTTTTCCGGGGACATGCCATTTAACGCTTGCAATTTTTCCTCCTTGCAACGCCCATCGTTTTACAAGAAACGAGACCCACTTCAGTTCCTGTTGCGTCTCTTGCGATTTCACCTGATTCAACACGTGGCATATCAACTTACGGTCATTGGGATCCGGTTTTAATCGGGGCAGTATGAGAATGCCCGGTGGCCCCCACACTTCAACAGGTGATAGACTTGCTAACAGTCCAGTCGTTGCTTCACGGCTTTGTATCACAGGAATCTGAGTTGATACAGCCTTCAGTGCTGCCCGGTCGCTTTGTGTTAATGAATTTTCATCGGTTGCAAGCAGTAAAAGTTCATATCCTTTAAGACGATCGGCATTGAGGCCGGATTCATAATACGAATGTCCCGCGGGGAGAAAAGAAAACGGAGTTTGTGAAGCGAGTAATCGTTGACACAAAAAGGAAACCTGGCTGCGATTGTAATGATCAAGATCAACAATCACCCCGACACAGGCAGGATTCTGATAACCATCAAACAGATCGGCATGGTCGCGGATGAAATGATACAAATCGCCATATTCTTCAACCGTTCCGTAGTACCGTGGCTCAATGCCGGCCGCGTCGCTGCCCATATACATATCCCAGGGCACAAGCATAATTTGCCCCATCGCGTAAGCAGAAGCAATTCCCATACGCATTTGCTGCACGTCTCTCGGCTTGGGCACAAAGACCTGCCACTTTCCAAGCCCTTCTGCTGTTTTACATGCAAGCATCAGGTTCATCATATCGAAATGCCAGATTTCCCCTTGAAGAAAATCTACAAGATCAGGCATAAAGTTGTTCGACTGATCCGGTCGCAAAAAAGTGGAATTGATCGAAAGCGGGACAGTCCGCCCGGTATCGTCATTGATGCGTTTGCGAAACGCCGTAAAGAATTTGCGTACCGATTGCCGTTGAAAGTCTTTGAAATACGTTGAGATCGGTAAGGAGTCACGTTTGCTTTTGTACGTTTTTGCATCGGCAATGCCGTGTTGCTGTTTCAGGTAACTCCGATAATCAAAACCGTCTAAGTTGCCAACTTTCAACTTGGTGCGTTCTTCTTCAGAAAGGTGCGACTTGAGATATTCCCGAAAGCCGTTCAGGCAGTCATCACAAAAACACGCTCCACCCCAACGTGATGCGCTGGTAATCATCGCCCAGTCGTCAAACTGAATGGAATCAGCACCTGCATCGAGTGCGCGAGCTGCCCTTTCAACACTGGTTTCCATAAATTGTGCGCGATTGTTACAGCCCCAGTACACGGGAGCAGTGCGACTGAATGCGACCATCCACGGTGCGACCATCGGTTTGCCATCCAGGTCTAAACAATGAGCTTTGGTGTTGCTGTGTCCGGGGAGCGAATTGATCGTCCCCTGATAAGTTTCAGTACCAGCTGATTTACACTTGCGGATAAAATCGGCATCAGCTGAGTAGGACCAGTTGAGCCGATTCGCCCGAAAAGCTTTGATCGTCTCAATCGATTTGGGCCGGATGGATCGACTCGAAAGACATACGTCGCCATGACTGAATACGGACGAGCGAACAGGTACATTGCCTGCCTGCTGTTTGAGGCTTATTTTTGAGGTGCTTTCAAATTCATAGACCTGCTCAATTTCCTCTGCTGATAAAACGCGGTCAAAAACACGTACGCTGTCAATCCAACCTTTGAAGGGACGAATGCCGGACAAATTGCCAACTTCCAATTTCGCAGTTCCGCGATCCAGTTTGGGAATATTCTTCCAGGTGCAAACGTGCTTAACCTTTCCCCCCTTGAATCCGTGATAGCAACGAGCTTCTCCCGTGTGATCGTCATGTGTGACTGCAACAAAATTCCAATGACCATTTACTGCCAGGGGGTCTGCAATCGAGATGACGTTGCTGTAATCCTTGCGATTGTGCCGGGTCTTAAATCCAATGGTCCCGTTGCTCAGAGAAAGATCCCACGACGGGGCGTAATAAAGCAGCCTCGCTGCGGAGTGAATCCCCACGGGTTTGAACCAGGCAACAAGTGTTATCTGATGAAGCTTTTCGATTCCTTTTCCGTCCAGCGTTACCGAGGTGCCTGCTTTGCTCATTTCAACACCACCGCCACGCGAACTGGCAGTCAAATCCAACCCTCTGCCTCGCAGACCAAGCCCGAGCATCCCCCCTTCGCCTGGGGTCCATTCGACAAGCTGCCCCTTTCCACCAAGCGTCCCCGTGTTTGTCATATCGCTGGTAAACAATAACTCAACCAGCGGACGGGGCATTTCATCGGCGATCAACAGACCGGTTGAAAGATAACCGAATAACGCAATAGCAAGATACTTCATCAGAAGTTCCTTTATCGATTGAAAGAAACAGCAACTCACAACACTCACTGACAAGATACTGTATCTCAATCGCACGTAGCTGTCTATGAGTGCAGAACGGAATGGCACTGTTGCCTGGTGTGATTGAAGTTACGGAAAGGTTAAAGGTGTCAGGAACCGTTTTCTCGGTCGTTGAACCATAAAAATTGCCACTTTTGCGCAGCATTTCATTGATAAGGTTGGCGTATTCTACTTTGAAGCCCGCGGGGTGGTGATGGCTATTTTTCTTGAAATGTATCGCCAACTTGCTCATCCACATCGAAATAGCTAGGGTGTGATTCAGCCTACATTGCTGATAGTAGTTGCTACGCACAAACCTCCGTGTGCCTTCTAAGCCATCTGACACGTCAGCATTTCATCAAAGTGAAAGTTGGTAAATGCGTTACGTTTCAAATAATCGTGTTTCACGACGTGATCTGATATTAGGGACAGCAGGTGTTCTATTTACTGGATCAAGTTCCTCTTCGCTTCTGCTTGGAAGTGA
>JAJRTM010000781.1 GCA_024278285.1 Planctomycetota bacterium | reverse complement strand
GTGGGGACTTAAAGATAACCGTCGGATATCTTGCAAATTTTGGGAACTTGTCACCAACAGCGAAGGGGTCCAGGCTTTAATTTCACGTTTATAACCTCCCCACGAATCATCAGAAAGCAGATAACTATCGGCTCGTCCTTCGTTAAGATCACGGCAGAATCGGGCATATTGTGGGTAAATCGAGCTACATGCCTCCCAGCGATCATCCAGTAATAAGGTGTATTTTCTTTGGAGGGTTTTCGATTGCCACTGATTGGATTGTTCAAGATTCATCAGCATTACACGACCTCGGCAACTCCATTTTGCTGGATCTATATACCGGTTGGATGTCGCATCCCCCAGTAAGGCATCGGTATACGAGCCAGCATTGGCAGAGAACTGAATGGCAGCGAACAGCAAACTTCCCCCAAGAACAAGTCTGTTTGTTCTTGAAGGCAGTTCAAAAGTTTTCTCTGGTTTCGAACCGGCAGCTATGGAAAAAGCAGCAATCCACAAATAATGGGTGCAGGCCACGCCCAGCGGAAATAGTAACAGGGGGTAAAAGAATGTTTTTTTATTTGAGACTGTCTTCAAAAGGCAGTAAAGAAAAAACAGCACAAGCAGGCCATCAGCAATGGTGGCATGCCCAACATAAAAAAGACTTCTGGTAGAAGGAAGTAATTGACTGCTGTAAGGAGACGTAAACCAACTGAGAGGACGAAAGGCTGTTGGTAGAAAGCCGGTCACTTCTGTTCCGACTGCGACAACAAGAAGAGCAACTACCGGTAAACTGAAATTCAACTTCTTTGAACCATGCTGAATAAAATTCGGCATGAGCATCAGGAAGCAGTACAGTGCAATATAACCAAATTCGATTGTCAGCATCACGCTCAGGGATATCCCAACGACTGCGACAAGAAGCATTTTCCATCGATGTGATTGCTGCTTGTGTTGATGATTCAGAATTTGAACCATCACTAACAGGATAACTCCCGGTATCAGATACTCAGGTTGCAGTTTCAAACAAAGCCCAAAGATAAGTAGTAGAATGACAGGGAGTGGGGTTCGAGAAATATGCCTCCATGCCAGTAACGAAATCAACAAAGAGCCAGCGACCGCAAAGAACCAGTAAGGGATTTCAGCCAGCACATTGGCAACATTCCACCTCAACGCAGGAACGACCCATTCGGTCTTCGATAACAAGGCAACTTCGTAACGGGCATCCAAAATTCTGACTTTCTCGCCAGGCAGGCGAGAAGAACTAAATAGCAATAAGAGTGAAAGTAACCAGAAAAACAAAAATGTTCGCCAAGTGAATCGTTGCGTGTTTTCTGCCGCAGGTTTTTCTT
Organism: Planctomycetota bacterium; assembly: GCA_024278285.1. Lineage (GTDB taxonomy): Bacteria > Planctomycetota > Planctomycetia > Planctomycetales > Planctomycetaceae > Rubinisphaera. The sequence continues at coordinate 1,579 of JAJRTM010000781.1, read as the reverse complement.
CAGGCGTATTACTCATTGTTGCTGCCATCTGTTTCGCCTGGTTTCGTATCGGTTCGTACCCGAATCCAATGGTCAGTAAACGCGACCGGGACATCACCCGTCACTTTGGGCATATGACAACTGATGCAATTCTTCTTTTGACCCGCACCACACAAGCCATGCTTTTCTGGTGTTCCATCGTGGCATTGAATGCACTGCCAAATTCCATCCAGCTTTTGCTGACCTAAAGGAAGGTGAGGATCATGACAAATGATACAGGTCATCTTTTCTGAATTGAAGCAAGCTGAGTGTGTTAAGCCAATCGGTTGAAAGCGAGCCAGGAATTTATTCTCCGGAACGATATCTTCATTTTCCATCTCCTCTGCACGGCGATGGCACTGGGCACAACGATTGACCGATTCAACATGATCGATTCCGCTCCAGGAATGCTCAATGATGTACCCATCAGTATCGACATGCTCCTTTTGCGGACCATGACAGCGCTGGCATTGTACTCCGGGAATGATCTGCGAATAATCAATACGCCCCTCATCAATCGGCAAACGAGTCGCATGGCAGGCAAAACATCGGCGAGTTTTGGGATGGTCATAGAGCAACCCCAAATGACCAAAATAACCCGGCAAGTTCTTCTCAGACTGCCCAGGTGTGAGGTCGAAGCCTTCGAGCTGATGATACCAGGTCCAGCGAAATTCAACCTGGTCGGTTGCCCCCCAACTGTCCCCAAGAATACCAAGCCAGGTGCGGGCATGCAGCCCAGAACCAAAGCACCAGTCGAGGCGAATTTCCTGCGAAGTACCTTCATTGGTATGAACAGCATAAATCTGATCATCACGCCGCTCGATCCGTACGTTATCTACAACGGCACCAGGAAATTTGGCAAGCTGCCCCAATAGCTCCCAAGAAGCCTCAGAATTAGCAGGGCTCATCGAATGAGCATGACCCGTCAAAGCGAAGTGATCAGCCTCGATATGGCATGCCTCGCAGCTTTTCTTCTTTGCCCACCCCGTTCGTTGGTTCACAACATGGATAGGCAGCGTTTCACGTGCTCGACCGTAGCTCAGAAATACTGAGATCACTAAGCACACAAAAAATGCTAATGAAAATCGGCGATAATATTTAGCAGTCACAGCAATTCACCTGATGCCTCATCTGATCGCGATACTCTCGAAAGACGGACCAGGGTTCTCCCAGATATTCTTTCTGTCTTTCGTTGCAAAAAGCCCAGCTTTTGAAAAATGCTGGGCTTCAAGCAAGTGGCATGCCGCCTATAAATGGCGTAAGGATCGCTCGAGCAATTCTGTCGCATCTTATGAACTCAATAGTGGACAGAGTAAGCGGCAAGGCGCTAGCCGCCGGTACTGTGTGTTGTCTGAGATGGGGTAGGGGTATTTGCCGTTTACCAATGACCGGCGGCTAGCGCCTTGCCGCTTACAATAAATGAAATCCGATAGTAATTATTCGAGCGATCCTAAGTCTTTTGGATTAGTTACTTGATCTCTTTTTCTGCAGCCATATCTTCGTCTGTAAGTTCACCAGATACATCAGTCTCGCTTTCAGCCGCCTCACCTGGTCCGCTTTC
>JAJRTM010000780.1 GCA_024278285.1 Planctomycetota bacterium | reverse complement strand
GTATCAATCCGCGAGTGATCAAACGAAAAATGTCCCGCTGGAACAAATGCCGCCCCGAACACAGAAAGCGTCCCCCATTGAAGAAAACCTTTGCACAGACAGTAGTTATGAATAATTGAACGGTATTGCCGTTAAACGATTCAACAGCGAGTGCATCAAGTGTATCATACTCACTCGAATTCATTTCGAGAACGGTAATCTCTATCAGGCTTGGGGAACAAGATCGATACGACGAAACAAGCCCTCTACCAATTGCTTGGAGAGGGCTTGTTATGTTGATCAAAATGAATGACGCAGGATAAACTCATTGTGGTAATGGTCGCCCGAAAAGATGAGCATCGATCGTGACTACTCGATGCTCCCTGGCATCCAAAACACGCAAGATTGTGTGATTCCCCGTTCGCCGCATCGCGATGTCGTAATCTCGCTGACTGCGGATATGTCGCCTGTCGATTTCGACAATCACATCACCTCGTTCCAGGCCAAGGTTCCATGCTTCAGAACCTCGCACAACATCTGTCACGACCATGCCATCGCGAGTCGCATGGCCATAAATTCCCAAGACAGGAATTTGCGGAATAATTCGTCGTCCCCCCATATTGCAAGAACGAGCACCATTAAACTGGTCATCTGCATTTACATTTGAAGTTGCCATTGTTGCAGCGACTGCAACCGCGATTGTGAACGCCTTAATTGTGATTGAAGTTTTCATCGTTCTGTCCCCATCGTAAATGATTAGTTTGAGATTTGTTTTTGATTGAGTCCCTCATGGCCTCTACAAGCAAAGCGAAAGTCAATCGCGGTAAGGGACATCGTTTTTGATCATTTTGCCATTTTCTCGTGTAGAAATTACAAAAACAGGCTAGAAATAGCCTGAAACACCTGGAATGAGAATCGCCGTTGAGTTGCTGACCGCTTCAAGATTAACCTTCCGCCACACTCATGCAGAATTTTCAAGAGAGTGGATCAGCAAGAAGCAGGACCAATGAATTACATGATCGCAATTGGCAGCAACCGTACTCGCCATAATATTTTGGTTAGCGTATTACTTGTTTTCACCTCGTTGATTGGATGCCGAACAGCTCCTATCAGCGGTCGCAGGCAAGTGATTATGATTCCTGAACAGCAGGAAATGGCGATGGGGCGGCAAGCGTACGAAGAAATTCTTGCAGAAGAAAAACTCTCAACCAACCGCCACTACAATGAAATGGTCAACCGGGTTGGTAAACGGATCGCAGCGGTTTCAGGAAGAGACGATTTCGATTGGGAGTTCCGCGTGATCGGTTCTCCGACAATGAATGCGTTTGCCTTGCCAGGAGGTAAGGTGGCGATTTATGAAGGGATCATGCCGATCTGCGAAAACGAAGCGGGGCTGGCGGTCGTGATGTCTCACGAGATTGCCCACGCATTGGCTCGTCATGGAGGCGAACGGATGACACAACAAAACATGGTCAACGGCTTGGGCAGAGTCATTGAATACGCTTCACAAAATCGCGAACAAAAACAGCGGGACCGAATCCGTGCCCTGTACGGAATGGGAACCCAGTACGGTTTCACCTTACCTTACAGCCGCAAGCATGAATCGGAAGCAGATCAAATCGGTTTAATGTTAATGGCGCGAGCCGGCTACGATCCAACCGAAGCTCCGAAATTCTGGAAGCGATTCAGTAAGCAAAGCGGCGAAAAACCACTGGAGTTCATGTCAACACACCCTTCCGATGAACGTCGCGCAGCCGATTTGCAGGCGATGCTTCCCGAAGCCTACAAAGATTACGAAACCGCTCCCGAGCAATATGCACTGGGAAAACCGATCTTCACTTCAGACACATTGAACGCCGGCTCGCTCGTAAAACAAACACCTGCATCAACCCAATCTCCGGCAAGTGCAGCGACCACAAACAAAATCCAACCCGCTTCCAATTCTCAGCCCTCACAATACCCGGACCCCTTCAAGAAGTAGCGAACTATTCTTACTCTCGAAGCATCATTGTGTTGACTCGCCGGGGCTTATAGCGAATCGGCATCCATCATTTCGACGGTGTTGCCGGCAGGGTCAGTGATGTAGACTGATCGGGTGCCATCGCGGTGAGTTTTTAACTCGCCATACTTCTCTGCTTCAGCGGAAGTGTAGCCAATGTGGGGCGGGTGTTGATCGGGAATAACCAACGCCAGGCTGATGTTATTAAATTTCAGTAATGCCCAGGTTTCGTCCTGATAAGCGATTTTACACTGAAATTTTTCCCGATACCAATCGACAGTCGTTGCAATGTCCTCGACAGAAATAGCAACATGATGGATCGAATCTAATTCAACGGGAATTGTTTTTTCGCTCATGATCCCTCCTGCATCTACTTGTAGAGTTATTCAATCGCTTCGATATCGGTATGAGGCAGGCAGGCCATTTTATAAAACAGGCATGCTTGCTCACAAGCTTCGACGAACTCTTTCGGCATGCTCGCTTCGGTTTCTTCATCCCATTCTACAATGTATTGAAGAGTCGCGCCGCGTCCTTTGACTTCCACAACCGTACCCGACCATCCCTGAGCATCAACCTCGGGGACTTCCGGAATTTTCACATCTGGTTTGAGGCGAAATCTCGTTCCAGTTGCCAATTTTGTTTTCTTGGCCGGCATGTTATTGTCGATGTCCGATCTTATGAAGTATACCTCAATGTTCCCGGTGAAATCTCACAGCTTTCTCCCAAAGCATCATCGCTATCAGGTCACTTAATGAATGAAATCTCGAACCGGACACTAATTCACAGCCAATAATAATAACGACATAATCGATTTTCGCAACATTCCGGGAACATATCAACCGTTTTGCAGATCACAGAGGCCTGATGCCTCTGACCCTGACCTGTACTACTAACGTTACAAGTTTGCGAACGGCTCGCAAATTTTCAGAAAAATATTTTTTGGTTACGGCTATCAGAATGAACCAGCCGTGCTGGGTTATCAATTACAGAAGCTCTTTGACGGAATCCCGTTCGTCTCGAAGTTCCTGCAACGTTGCCTCAATTTTTTCTCGTGCGAATTCGTTATGCTCAATTCCCTGAACGATATTCCAGCTATTTCCATCTCCGGTAAGTGGATAGCCAAAAATCAGTCCTTCATCGATGCCGTAGCTGCCATCGCTGCAGACTGCAGCGCTGAAAAGATCGTTCTCTGCCGTCGGGCGAATGATGCTTTTAACGGTATCCAATGCCGCATTCGCAGCAGAAGCTGCACTGGAAGCCCCGCGAGCTTTAATGACGGCTGCCCCGCGCTTTTGAACCGTTTCAATGAATTCACCCTGAAGCCAGTCGAGATCCGTAATCACATCCGTTACAGCCTTTCCGTCAATATTGGCATGGTAGAAGTCTGGATACTGTGTTGCGGAATGATTCCCCCAGATTGCCATGTTTGTCACGGCTGAAACGGGCTGACCTGCTTTTTTCGCTAATTGCGAAGCGGCCCGGTTCTGGTCGAGCCGAGTCATTGCGAAAAATCGATCACAGGGAATCTTGGGGGCATTCGCCATCGTGATTAAACAGTTTGTGTTGCAGGGGTTTCCGACAACGAGTACACGAACATCCTTAGCTGCAACGGCTTCAATTGCTTTTCCGGTACTGGTGAAGATTGGACCGTTAATTTGAACCAGGTCTCCCCGCTCCATCCCTGCTTTTCGTGGAACCGAACCAACACAAAGCACCCAGTTGCATCCGGCAAAAGCATCTTCAAGGTGATCGCTATCCTGCTTAACAACCCCTGCAAGAGTTGGGAATGCACAGTCTTCCAGTTCCATTTCGACGCCATCGAGGGCAGCCATCCCATGAGGTAGTTCAACCAGATGTAAAATCACAGGCTGGTCAGGCCCGAATACTTCGCCACTTGCCAGTCGAAAAATCATCGCATAACCAATTTGACCAGCCGCACCTGTGACCGCAACTCGAACCGGGGATTTCATCGTATTCACTCCGTCTGTTAATTCCAAAAATCGTACGCTGTAACTGATTACTGTATTTTAGCGAATTGCCGCCAGAGTCTCAATGATCGCAGGCGGAAGATTTAGAGAATTGGCGGCGTGAGAAAAGGTGGTGAGAAAAGGTGGTGAGAAAAGGTGGTGAGAAAAGGTGGTGAGAAAAGGTGGTGAGAAAAGGTGGGTGGGAGAAAAGGTGTCAGGAACCGTTTCTGTTGACAAATTGGTGTTATTGTGCATAATTAGTAATTATGGGAAGACCAAAACGAGCTGCAAAAGGTGGTTTAATTTATCATGTTCTCAATCGAGCAAATGCCCGAATGACGCTCT
>JAJRTM010000779.1 GCA_024278285.1 Planctomycetota bacterium | reverse complement strand
GGAAGCGGAAAAATCAAAACGGGACGGCATCTTAATTTGAAAAAAGAAACTCCGATGGCGAACCTTTTCCTTTCCCTGCTCGATAACATGGGAGCTTCTGTTGATCAATTCGGAGACAGCACCGGCAGACTGAAAGAACTTTCCTGAGCATGAAAGGACTGCTTGCACTTTCATGGAAACATGCTCGCTTTCATCGTCTACGCACCGTTCTGTTAGTGTTGAGCCTGGGGCTTGGTTTATCAATTCCAATCGCAACCCGCTGGATGACAGCCGACTTGCAACAGATGCTTACCCGCCGTGCTGAATCAACGCCAATGCTTATTGGAAGCCGCGGCAGTCGCGTCGATCTGGTCCTTGGCGGACTTTATTTCCATGCGGATGGCCTGCGACCCCTTCCCTACGGATTGCTCGAAAAAGTTTCGCTGGATCAACTGATCGAACCGGTCCCGCTGCATTTGTTGCATCGTGCAAAATCGCATCCGGTCGTTGGGACTTCGCTCGACTATTTTTCAAAGCGAAACCTCATTTTGCAATCAGGCACCCTGCCCCGCCGTCTGGGAGATTGTTTACTTGGAGCCGATGTTGCCCGGCGGCTAAACCTTCAACCGGGCGACCAACTACTCAGCGATGCGAAAGGTTTTTTGAATCCGGTCGGCGATTTACCTTTGAAGATGCGCATCACCGGCATTCTATCGACAAACCATTCTCCCGATGATCAAGCGGTTTTTGTCGATATCAAAACGGCCTGGTTAATGGACGGAATTGCTCACGGTCACATGAAGGAAGCAGAAGCCGATTCAGGACAGATTTTGCAACAAAGCGATCAAGCCGTCACTCTCGGCGCGAACGTGCAGAACTTTATGGAAGTGACTGATGAGAATCTGAATTCCTTTCACTTTCATGGCGAGAAATCAACATTTCCGCTCACTGCGATACTCATTTTTCCCACCAGCAAACGCGACGGCATTCTCTGGGAAGGACGTTATCAAAACGATTCGGAAATCCTGATCGTCCACCCGCTGGCAGTGGTGCAGGAATTGATTGCGATGCTGATTAACATTCGCCATATTGTTGATGCCGTCGTGATCGCATTAGGCGTTGTGATGCTGGTTCTGCTTTTACTACTGGGGAGTTTGTCCCTGCAATTACGCAAACGGGAAATGGAAACTTTTCATGCCATGGGAGCCTCGCGTGCAATCCGTACAAAATTGATTACGCTCGACTTTTTGTTAATCTTCGCATTATCCCTCCCCGTAACATTCCTGCTCAGTTGGATATTTGCCATGATGGGCAAACCACTACTGTTTCAATTGTTGATCTAACAGGCAACCAAATGGAAATTCGTGAATTTGCGGAACGTGTTTTGTTTTCAGATCGCATCGAAGAAAAACTGATTCTTCCCGATTCGAATCTGACCGACAACGACCCCGGTTCTGCACAACGTGTTATTGAACCGGATCGCCCAGACAACCTGTTGTTCGCCCCGCCCAAAGCGGCCCCTTCAATGCCTAAACCTGCCGGTTTTCTGCAAGACAGGCGTAAAGCGGTTGCGCATCATATTATGGCCAATCACGAATTGCAGGCACTCGAAGTGATGGCCTGGGCACTACTCGCATTCCCAAACGCTCCGCCAGAGTTACGAGCAGGCATGGTCCCAATCATGATAGACGAACAGCGCCACACACGCATGCACGCCGAGCGGGCCGCAAAGCTCGGCGTTGAATTCGGCGATCTTCCGGTGAACTGTTACATCTGGAAAAAAGCAATGTCGTTTGAAAACATACTGCAATATCTTTGTGGACTCGCGCTGGTCTTTGAAGGAGCCAACCTCGATCTTGCACCGGAATTTGCAGAACAGTTTGAACAAGCCGGCGACAAACGGAGTGCCGCTTTAATGCGTGTCATCTACCGCGACGAAATCGGACACGTCGGCTTCGGCGTCGAATGGCTGCGAAAACTGAAACCGAAAGACCAGTCCGAATGGGAAGCCTGGACCGAAAATCTCCACTGGCCACTCCGCCCCAGCAAAGCACGCAGCGAAACCTTCCAACGCGAAGCCAGAAAAGAAGCTGGCATGACAGACGAGTTCATCGACAAAATCGAAAACTACACCGATTAGGCGAGCCGTAGGGTCCGCTATTGCGGACCACGATGGGAAGTGGATCTCACTATTTCATGCGGTGGTCCACAATAGCGGACCCTACAAGCAGCACCATTGCGATGAGAATTATCAACATTTTCCCATAATCTACTTGACAAACCATACATAGCCTGGCTATACATAGTCTAGCAATGTATTCAAAGGAGAAGTCATGGACCCTACTTTAATTTCTGGAACGCTCGATTTAATGATTATGGAAATCGTCTCCACCGGGCCGAGCTATGGTTACGAAATTACGCAGTCAGTGAAGGAACGTTCGGGCGAGCGGTTTGAGTTGAAGGAAGGGAGTTTGTATCCCGGTCTGCATCGTCTGGAACGGAAAAAGTTTCTGGAATCGTCCTGGCGAGAAGTCGAAGGACGCCGGCGTAAATATTACCAGTTGACCGCAACAGGTAAAAAAGAGCTGGCTGCCAAGCGAGCCGTCTGGGAACAATTTGCATCAGGCATCAACGGCATACTGGGGATGAATTGTGGATTGGTTTAATGAACTGACTGCGAAGTTGCCTCGGCGTAATGATGCGGAGCCGCCGGGACTGCGGGAACAGATTGTGGCGGAATTGCGGGATCATCTCGAATGCGACTTCCGCCGGGAAATGATCACCGCGGAAAACGAACAAGCCGCCTGGCAGTGTGTCCATAAAAAATTCGGCAACCCAGCCGAAGTCGCATTACGGCTCTGGCTCGATGCGATGAAAGGAAAATTAATGATGCAAAAACTATCCCTTGCTTTTCTAACGGCTCTGGTTTGCCTTTGTCTTGTAATGATCGGTTTCATGTGGAATAACTTTTCCGCACAAGCAGACATGCAACACGAATCGCTGGCAAAAATATCGGAGCAGTTCAAATCGCAGATGGATCGTCTGGTCGAGCAGATCCCCAAAATGCGGGCAGAACAAACGCCGGTTGTTGTACCGGAAAGTGGCGACTGGAGAGAATTTTCACTCACTCTTGAAGTCGAAGGAGAGGCTCCCGCAGAATCTTTTTCTGTCAACATTCTCAAACCGAACCAATCTGTTGCTATTATTCGTCAGACTGCACAAGTTAAGGCTGGTCAGACACATAATTTTGGGTCGATACCACCGGGAAATTATAATATACAAGTTACTTCGCCGTGGGGAGAAACGTATCGAACTGAAATTTTAATCGGACCGGGTAGAGAGAATAAACTGGTTGTTCATGCCCCTGCCACTCGCCCCGATTTTACTGAAATCGGTTTTCGTTTTACTTTTCTGGATAACTTCAAACTGACAGAAAAAGATCGCCTGTTGTTATTGGCATCGGGAGTACCTAAAAACCGAACCATTGGCACGGATCACTGGGGTCTATCCTCAGGGAAAGTCATTATTACACTTGACTGGCAAGGCAAAGTGATCGAGTGTAAGAAACGAAAAGGGTTCATTGGACTAGATTCTTTGGGCTATTTCACGGTACCTGAAATTAGCGAAGAGGGAAAGATTAATTTTTAGAACGGATATTTTTCTATCGAGTCAATATGTTTTGCGAAACTTATCAGCGGTGAAATTGATTCTGGTGTGTACCATTATAGTAGCCAGTACGGCCTTAGTCTTTCAGAGAAATTCTATTCCGTTTTTGGTTCTAATTTTGGTGAAAAGACTCAACTTATCACCATCTATCGAAGAGACCACAACGGTAAGCCATTTCCTAAAGAGAGTACGGCATCTTTTGATGACCTCGCAGGAACGGTCTACGAGATATTCTTCAATGAGCAATTTGCTGAGTGGTACCAAAACAAAGATCATTTCAGTGCCACCTGCGATTTGTTCATCAACACTCCACAGGTCCAAGGTTACGGCGGCGGCGGTGGGTTTTTCTGAGCGGCGAGGCGCTAGCCGCCGGTTGTTTGTTGGTTGTGTTGTTGCGAAATTGGTTTAGAGATGACCGGCGGCTAGCGCCTTGCCGCTTATTTGAATGTCCCCGAAATCGCCTTTTTTGTGGAAAGATAATTTGATGCTGGTTTTGCGAGTGCTGTTTGTTCTACTTTCGGTGGGATGTTTGTTTTGTTCGTCCTGGTGTCTGGCAGATGAAATTGTTGTGGAGCGTTATGTTCCGAAGAGTGGTTCATTTGCTGCGTGTACGCATTTGTTGATTGGTGATAAATACGAGATTGTAACAGCCGGTTCGCGGCTGTTTTATCGTGTAGATTCATCAAAGCCGTTTCGGGAATCGCCGCTTGAGGGGTTGAAGGATGCTCATGCGGTTGCGTTCAATCGGCGGGATCGGCTGTTTTATGTGACCGATACGGGGAACCATCAGTTGCGAACTTTCCGCGATCCGGCAAGCGAAAAATGGAATGAGCGTGTCAATCTACTTGCGGGAGAAAAGCTGGATCGCCCTCATGATATTGTTGTGGATGAAAAAACCGGCTGGATGTATGCTTTGAATCCGAATAACGGGTTTGTGTTTCAATTCCGGTCGTTGAAAGAAGAAGCCACGAAGCTGGATCTTTCCAAGCATCTTGGATATTCCCGAGCACTTACCATCGTTAAAGGAAAACTGTATGTGATTGGTTCGAGTCGGGGAGTTGTGATTGAAATTGATGACTTCGCGAAAAAGAAGTTTACGATCCATCAAAGCTTCGGCAAGAAAAAAGATGCGGTCGCGGGGAGTTGGAAAGCGACCGGACTGGTGCTCAATGATGTCGATTTTTTCAAGGGATACTGGTACGCGACTTCGTACTTTTGCCCGACTTATGCTGGTGACCAGGACTGTAACGAAAACAAATTCATCCGTTTCAAAACCTGGCAAGATTTTCAAACGGGAAACTGGGAGGATCTCAGTCAGAAATTACCGAAAGATATTGTTCCGTACTTTCTGACCCCATCGAAGCAATCACTTTATATTGCGGTGTTCAATCACGAAAAGCCGAAGGATTTCAATAAGGTGTTTCGGCTGGAAATATCCAATCAGTTTTGACAGTTATGCTGGAGATGTGGTAGAATTGTGGGCAGGAGTAATCAAAATGGCTGACACGCATTATGAGGAACTTGTCGAACGTGTATTGCAGCTTCCGTACGATCAGCAGTTGCAACTGATGGATCGTTTACAGGGGACGCTACTACACGCCTCGGAAGCAAATTTATCTGCTGAGAAGTGGAAAGAAGCCTGGCTGCCTGAACTTCGCAGACGGATGGCAGAAACGGATGCAGGTACTTCCGGAATTGCAGCCGAAGAGGTCCTGGGGAAACTTCGGGGAAGAAATCATGCCGAAGATTCCAGTTGAGTTTCATTCTGAAGCTGAGGCAGAATTACTCCACGCCTTTGATTGGTATCATATTCGGAACACAGAGGTGGCCAAGAGGTTTGAGGACGAAGTTGCGGCATTGATTTCTCGCTTAGAAACGAGTCCGTCACGGTTCCCTTTCCTTGAGGAGCCAATACGCATTGGTACACTTCGCCAAATTCCTTACTACATTCCATTTCGGGTGTTAGCTGATAAAATTGAAATTCTCGGTGTTTGTCATGCAAGCCGCGAGCCGGGCTATTGGAAAAATCGATAGACGAACCGGGCCAATGACGGCCCGGGTGAGTTTGTACGAAATGGTGGCCCATTATTTTGCTCGTGAGTCACCAGGGGGTTGACACCCCCGGCTCGCCTTTTACTGGATGCAATCGAGGGCGATTTTTGCGGCGTCTTTGACGTTTGTTTAGCCATGTTCAAGCATGAAGTTCAGTTCTGCGACTGCAACCTGCGAAGCATTACCAAGTCCGCCGAGTGCTAAAGCAGAGGTGGCTCGCACTTGTGAATCGACATCTCGCAGGCCGCCTCGTAATGCTTCGACGGCATACGGTTGCAGTTCGCCCTGCACGGCTCCGAGTGCATGAGCAGACAACCAGCGGACTTCAACGTCTTTGTCTCGCATTAAAGATGTCAATCGAGAAACTGCGTTGACATTAGCATGGTCTAACTTGAGTAACGCTTCTGAAAGATGGAGCGCGGTCATTCCCTGTGCGCTAAGCAAGTGAGTTTCCAGAACTGGAATAATCTGTTGTTTCTGATCATTCATGTCTCCCAGATACATCGCTGCGAACTGGCGAGCGTTTTCATTCTGTGACGCCAATACGCTTGCCAATGTGTTGACAACTTTTTCTGGTGATTGCTTCCATTGATTTAGTGAAGATGCAGCGTGTGCTTGGACAATCTGATCTTCATCATCCAACAAAGATTCAACCAAACTGATAAGTTCCGGGCTGCTGTTGCCATTTTGAACAGCCTGTCGTAAACCTTGCAGGCGAACTTTTGCATTCTGATTGTGAATTAATTCTGCGACCTGTTTGAATTCTTCACTTTGCGGCGCTGCATCGTCAGACTGAATTCTCATACGCCCGGCTGCCCGCCAGTTTTCATCGCCGAGTGCTTTTTCGAGGTTTTTCAGAATTTCTTCAGAAACCTGAATTTTGCGAGGCTTAACAACCGCTTTTGCAATTTGTTTCTCTGCAGATTTCTTTCCTGCTTCGTTTTGCTTTTCAGTATTCTGCTTCTCGCCGTTTAATGCCCATGGGGAGTTGGCTTGAAGATTCTCTTTTACAGAATCAGATTCGACCTTAGAAGTGACTGATTTTTTAACCGTATCAGTTTCCAATTCTGTAAGAGCTTCAGCATTAGCGATGGAAGAATCAGCAAATGAGGCCAGGTCGAATGCAACATCGCCTGCATCGTGACTTCCAGTCATCACAGCTTGCTGAACCGTCTCAACGTTTTCATCAACCGTTTTCTCTACTGTTTTTGTCTCTTCTTCGAATGGGCTTTCTTCTGGTGAGTTATCAGAAAGCAGAGCATCGATTTCTTGCGAAAGTTTTTCGGTATTCACAAAAGCAGGGTCGATATCGGGAACATCAGACTCTGCTTCGGCAACTTGTTCCTTGATGATCATTTTGGCTTCGGATTTATTTTCCTCGATTGTCTGCTCTGCTTCGGTAATAAGCTGATCTGCTTCCTGCTTTTTTTCTAACAGAGATTGCTGATATTTTTCGAAGTCGCTCAGTTGTTCTTCGACCTCCTCTTTAACCTTTTCAACGAGTGCAACTTCTGAATCGAGAGCTTCTGATTCAGGTACCTCTGCGACAATCTCTTCCAGAGTGGGCGG
>JAJRTM010000778.1 GCA_024278285.1 Planctomycetota bacterium | reverse complement strand
TTGATTCCCATAAGTTCCGCAGCAATCCCCTGACACATCCCGAACCTCCCTGGTCGATCCCTGATAATTCTTTAGTGAACATACAGGAGTGTCTTTCGCGCAAATTTCATGCCAAACGATTTCTTTCTTGGAAAAAACTGGTTAAAACTTATGTATAAACAACAGGTGCAGGCACGCCATCCTACAACTCTGTGTGAGGTTCCCCAGGTATCGTTCGAGAATTACTGTTGCATCTTGTTGATGCTCAATAATGGACGGAGTAAGCGGCAAGGCGCTAGCGAATTGTTGATTTAGTATTTCCGAAGTCCCGTAATTCGCTTCAAGTTATCTTTGATCGCATTTTCATGTGGTCAAAGGGCTGAAAAAGGTAGTTTTAAAATAGTGTAAATGTACTAAACATGTGCGTTCGGTGACTAAATCAACAAACCGCTAGCCGCCGGTGTTGTCTGTTGCCTGACAGGGGGAGTTTACCGTTTACCGACGACCGGCGGCTAACGCCTTGCCGCTTATAATAAATTGAAATCTGACAGTTATTGTTCGAGCGATGCCAAAGAGATTCACGTTCATTCGTGGTTCAATCCAGTTATCATTATAATACCCTGCCGCTTTTGTGCAGCATTTCGTTGATAGGAAACTAATCCCCTTTTTAATCCTGGCGATGCCGGGTTAGAGTAATGCAGGAATTATTATGTCCGATGAACATGGTTGGCAGGAATATCTCACCAGCGCGATTGATGCAGCCAGGCAGGCGGGCGCTGTTTTGTTGAGTTGGCGGAAAAAATTTACGATTTCTGAAAAAGGACGTTCGGATCTTGTGACCGATGCAGATTTCGATGCCCAGGAAACAATTTATAAACTTTTAAGTGGAGCCTTTCCGACACACAGTTTTCTGGGAGAAGAAGGCTTGGAGCATGCGGGGGAACAGGGTGAGTATCGATGGGTGATCGATCCGCTCGATGGCACGATGAATTACGTTCATGGGTTCCCTTATTATTGTGTTTCGATTGCGTTGGAATACAAGGGGAAAATTGTTGTCGCAGTGATATATGATCCGACTCGTGACGATCTGTTCCATGCGTGTGAAAATTCCGGAACATTTTTTAACGGGGAACGTGTGCAGGTTTCCGGGGTCGAAAAACTTGCAGATTCCTTATGTATCGCTTCCCTTCCGGTGGCGGGGGATGTTGCCCATCCGGCTGTCAAAAAGTTTCTCGCGGTCCTTCCGATTGCCCGGACCGTTCAGCGATTAGGCTCAGCGGCGATGAATCTGGCTTATTTGTCTTGTGGACGAGCCGATGTTTACTGGTCTTCGACACTAAAACCGTGGGATATGGCTGCGGGCATCCTTCTGGTTCAGGAAGCGGGCGGGCAGGTGACCAGGCTTGATGGCTCGCCGTATGATATTTATAGTGGCGAAATTCTCGCAACCTGTTCAGATGCTGTTCAGCGGGAAATTATTCCTCTGCTGGGAAGCTAAAATCGAGTATTATCGGTCAGTTTTAGTGAAGATGCTACAATCTCGCACAGATAAGAGGTTCTCTTTACTCACACAGGCGAATAGAATGCTAGAATAAGATAGATCTGGTTTCCCTCAGTTCTTCACTAATCTGTTCAGGCTTTCTTCACCGGCAGAAGTGCTCATTACCCAGCACGGCTGGTTTATTCTGATAGCCGTAATCAAACTGATATTTTTCTAAAATTGCAAGCCGTTCGCAAACTTTTACCGTTAGTAATCCAGCACGGCTGGTTCATTCTGATAGCCGAAACAAACTGATATTTTTCTATAATTTGCGAGCCGTTCGCAAACTTTTACCGTTAGTAATACAAGTTCCGCTACAGGACAGTCGTTCTTCGATGGTATTCACCTTCAAGGAAAATTTGCTCGCATTTTTGCAAGGTAAACGCATCGCTGTTGCGGTTTTGCTGTTTTTATCGGTTATTGTGCAAACGGCATTACTTTGGGGGCAGGAAGCAGCTAAAGGCCCTTCGCTTGGTGGGAAAGAGATCACTCCTATTCCGTTGAACCCGCTCGCTGGGCAAGATGTCCCTTTGCGTGTTAAACGGGACATCATTTATATGCCAGATTCCGAGGGGAATATCAGGCCGGTTCCTTTGGATGTCACGATGGAGAAATATCTTGACTGGCTTGATCGAGAAGATTCTGCGGCTCAATCAGGCTTGCCGACCAGCGTCATCGAAAACCTTAGTTGCCGCGGGCATATTCAATATTCTGCCAATCGTACCCCTTGGGCTTTTATCTCGTGTCAGATGGAGATCGAAACTCAGAACTCTCCGCAGTGGCAATTTTTGTTGCTCGATATGAAAGAGGCAACGCTCGCCGGCATGGTCGAGCAAAACAGACCAGCCAAAAGCGAAGGACTGCTTCTCACCCGCGAAGGAAAAGAGAATCAGTGGATCCTTTGGTACCGCAATCGTAAACAGATCAACCTGACGATCAATGTCCTGGTGCCCATTCAGGTTGTTGGAGACCAGCGGCAACTGACTCTTTCGCTACCAACAGCTTCCCGTACAGAGTTGCAGCTTCAGTTAGATCGTAAGGATGTCAAACTTGATTTGAAAAGCAAAGGGTTCGATGCGGTCGAACAAAATGAAAAAGGGACGTTAATCACAATCAAGGGGTTTAATCAACTGGTTGATTTTCTTTGGTCCCCGATGACAAAACAATCGAACATGCCTGCTGAATTCCATGTTGATTCGCAGATTTATGTCACACGAACAAGCGATTCAACAACGATTGATGCCACACAAAATATTACGTTACAGCGGGGAACTTTGGATCGGCTGAAAATTCGCATCCCCTCCCCGTTCAATATCGATAGCATCAATTCTGATCAAAAGTATGAATATTCGATTGGAACGGATCGCTCCCTGATTACGCTTATTTTTCAAAAACCGATTGAAAAATCGGTACAAATCGACTGGAAATTAACGGCTCCTATTCGAAAATTTGAAGCGGAATTGCTTCTGGATGGATTTGATGTTTTAGGAGCAAAAACGCAAACAGGAAAAATTGCAATTCTGAACTCGAATGACTGGCGGATTGGCCAAATCCCTTCAAAAACAAAAAATGTCTACCAGATGAATGTCAGGCAGATTGCCCGCGAAGGAAAATATTCGCAAGCTTTTCAGTTTTACGGACAACCCTGGCTGCTTGCTTTGGTGACACAAAGAACTCAGGCACGGTATTCCCTGGAGACTTTTTACAACCTGAAGGCAAGAAGTGATTCCCTTCAATTGACCGTCGATTTTGAAATTACTCCCAGAAATGGTGCCGTTGATGCCGTTCAACTCCAGTGGCCTGAATTTACTTCTGATCAATGGACGATTGAGGAAATTGTGCAAGGTTCGAGTGGACTGTCAATTAAATGGAGCCTCGATGGGAAACTGGAACTTCCCAATTGGGATAAGAAAGATACAATCCGTTTGGTCGCTTCGCGGAAAATTGAAAAAAAGCCTGCTGAAGTAGCCGGCAAAAAGAGCAAACTCCCTTTCTCGCTACCGCGAATTTCAACTTCAGATTCCCACATCGGGCAGCAAGTGCTGAGAATTACTTCTGATGCTGGTCCCTACGAATTGGTTCTCAGCGGAGATGGATTCGAAAAATTAACCGATGAAGAAATCTCCCCCGATATTTTAGCCAGAGAAATATACAATTCTGCCAAAGTAAGATTTACTCGCCAAAGTTGGTATCATATCACGAATGCCAAACAGAAAATTTCATTTGCCTTCGCCGAAATAATAAGGAAAATCCGCTGCGAGTCTGAAGTTCAAATTCACCGAATTATCTCTTCGCAGAAAAAAGTTGTTTACCGTCAAGTATTGAAATATTCAATTTCAGAACTTGCAGCAAAACAATTGATCGTTCGTATTCCTCAAATCCCGGTCCATGCAGATGTTGTCTCTGTTGATCGTGAAATCCGCTTTCTCGATGAAGCAGGGAATACTCTTGAAACCAGGAGTTATTCCAACCTCCCTTCAGACTTATCAGAACTCGATTCCGAGGTTTCCGCTCAAGCAGAGGAATCGGCTTCAGCACCAGATAAGTATTTGGTCATCAAGCTGCCCCATCCTGTTTTGGGAGAATATACTCTGATTATTCAAGGAGAATTTCCTTTGGAGTCTCTTGCAAAAGCGAGAAATTTCAAGACGGCAATTCCTGTTTATCTTCCGTACCAGGCAGATCATTTCCAACTGAAGTTTTCTAACCATTCGGCCTACAAAATCGAACCACTTGGTAACGGCTGGGTACTTCAATTATCAGAAAATAATTATCCTGCAAAGCATTTAATACCAATTTGGAAAGGTGAGTCTTCCACTCAGAAAATCCCTCTGGAAATTGATATGAGCAAGAGCCGTTTGGATGAACAAATTGGTGTTGTTGAAGGGAGAGTGAGTACCTGGATTTCCAGTCAAGGGAAAGTCATCAGTGAAATGGTATTCGATCTGACTCGCGTCCCCCCGGTTTTCAATTTGAAGGACGTGAAGGATTTTGAAATCGTTTCGGTAAATTGTTATTGGGAAAAAGGTTCGAAGACCAAACAAGAAAATCTAACGGCTGAGCAGAATGAGAATGGTATTTCTTTCCTGTTGCCTGAACAGGCCGTTGGTCATTCCGGTAAGCTTGTTGTGAAGATAATGCAAACAAAAAACAGTATGAATTTATTTGGTAAAATAAGTTTGGCTGTTCCAGATCATTCCCTTTCCAAGCAGATCGCCTGGCTGCAATGGCGCATTCATTTTCCTGATGGAACGTATCTTTATTCTCCTCCCGGCAATTTATCTGCCAACTACTCCTGGCAATGGAAAAACTGGGGATTTCGCCGTGTCAATAATTCGGCTGAAGAACTGATCTCTGAGACGTCAATGAATTCCGTTTTGAAACCGAGTAAAAATTCCTACTCTTTCACCAGTGTTGGTTGGCCCGATAAAATCGAAGTCCGATGTATTGGACGTGGTTTGCTGATGGCGTTTGGCACTGGGATGCCATTAATCATTGCCGTTTTTTTTACCGGAAGGCATCGAGATCAGAAGCTAAGAGGGGCATTGTTACTTTTTGCGATTACCGGAGCCGCGATTGTTCAATTTCCAGAGCAGATGGCACTTCTTGCACAGCCAGCTTTGATCGGAGTCTTCTTTACGCTGCTGGCAACCTGGGTGGCAGGAAAATTACGTTCTTACCATGAAGACCCCACATTAATTATCATTGGTCCTTCGCATACTCAAGGGGATGAAAATAATGCCGAGCCGGGTGTCTCGTTTCATGGAACCGCGGGCGACGAAATCACGCGAATACAACCACCACGAGTTTCAAGCTTGGAGTCGTCCCGTTAATTTTTGGTCGAATAATAATCTAAAAAGGCAACCTTTTTGATCACTGTCACTTATTTGGTTCCAAAGTCAGGAAAAGTTGAAGGGCTTTGAGATTGAGGTGAAATAACCGTTTCGTGTGCCACGGCTCTGTGAGCCGTGATCTGGTGGAGTTGGTTTTATGAAAAGCGGGAGCATGAATT
>JAJRTM010000777.1 GCA_024278285.1 Planctomycetota bacterium | reverse complement strand
TCATGATAACCATCAATCCGATCCGCAGTCCCCGCATGCACCGTCTCTTCATCACGATTGGGCAACTCATTCACAAAATTATCCGTGGTGCTGGTCGTTCGGTTATAAACCGCCACCGAAAAACCATGATTCGCCATATTAAGAACAAGATTCTGCCCCATCACCGCCAAACCAATTAAACCAATATCGTGTTTCATTTTTGCTTCCATTTTGAGTTTAGGATTAGGTGTTTATTTGCAGGAATGATTATCCATTCGGATCGTCAATCAATTCCTGTAGTCGTTTGTTCAAGGAGGGATCAAGTCGGTTAGGCCAGGTGCTGTCGATCAATCCGAGTTCGATCATGTCCATCAAATGCACTTGGTCTTTTCGTCGGTACGATGTTAATTTCATGCGAACCAATGCTTCAAGTGACAAGATTCGTTTATTATCTGAAATTTCCGATTCGCCAACATCAGGTGTTGGCAACAGATATTCCTCTCGAACTTTTTCATTTGCAAAAACCACATGGACTGCATCGCGTGCTTTTGCACCAGGGCCATCCAGAAACATATCGATACCTCTAGCATGACGATACACAAACCCGGCTGCTTCCATGACCGGGATCGCTTTTTCTAAATCTTCTCGTCGTAAAAGAATATCGACATCTCGCGTATTTCGGACCGCTGCTTCATCTATTCGCGAAACCCACGCCGCAACCGCGTTGCCCCCAACGAGTGCGTAGTCGATGTTGGCTGCATTGAGAGCAGCCGTTGTTCTTTCCAGCCGCTGGCGAACTTTTTCCACCGCACGCACCATCCGATCCAGAGATATTTCACCGATCTGTTTCACAAGAGGATTCTATCTTACTTCCAAGGGGGATGTTCTGGCAGATATGTTTCGAATTCTGCGATTACTTTTTGTTCGTATTCGCCGCCGTATTCTCCTGCGAAGAACTTGGCGAGCGCTTCGTTGTTGAATCGTTCCCAGCTCGCTTCTTCATGACCGGGATTGATCGGATAGAAATGGGCACCGACTGCGACCGCCGCTTTCATATCGCCGGGAGCATCGCCAACCATTAACATTTTATTTGCGTCATAACCAAGAGCCTTGGCTGCGGTCAGAATTTCGGTTTTACTGCCCGCTTCCTGCCCGCAGATTTCCGCAACGAACTCGACGATGCCATGTTCAGTCCACTCCGATTGTAACGCAGCGGTTGGTGTTGCGGAACAGACAATCACATCGGCTGCCCGGTTTTTAACTTCCTGCAGCGCGTCGCGCACGCCGGGAAAAGGGGGAACGCCGTGGACTAAATCTGCAATCGTTGCATCAACTGTTGAAGACCATTCGTAACAGAGCTTCAAATCGGGATCGCCTGTTTTTTCCGCTTCCGGTTTGATCGTTTTAGTGCCGAGTTTTGTTTCCCGCTGCATCCAGTCACGCAATCCCTGCAATTTCGGCAAGGTGACATTTCGAGCTTGTACTTCCGGGCGATCTGCGAGTAAATCGACCGCGAGTAAATAAGCGATAAATCGATTCGCTCCCCGAGATTTTGAATACAGATTCGTGAATTCAGCCGCTTCTCTGGCAAACCGTGAAACAGGTTGCAGATTGAAAAACTTGATGAAGTTCGGAATGAAACATTCCTTGTGTTTAATCTCCATCGAATCAAATGCACAACCATCGGAATCGACAGCGACCAGGTAATCATTTTTCTTTTCGTAAGTAACAGACATTTTTTCTTTCTTTTTTTTCTTTCGTATTAACAGAACCGTAGGGTGCGTCGCGACGCACCCTACGAATAATTATCGATCTGCTTGAGGGATATATTTATCAAGTTTCTGATCTGCGAAAATCGGTTTCAATTTTGCCAGTCGCAGCCGACCATCGATCACGGGAACCGAAACCCAGTTATCTCCGATGAGTGGTCGGGCGTATTTCAAAAAGTCGTCCGTCACATCGGTGCCGCAAGGCGTAATCCATTCTGCAGGAAAGTGCCGCTCGCTGTTGGCAACTTCTGAAAGCGGTGCTTTGCCGTATTCGATGGTGTAATTATCGCGGTCTTTTCGTAAAATCGAAGCCATGTAGCCATGCTCGCCTGCTGCTGCCAGGAGTGCTGCTTTTTGACCGACGTAATACGACTCAGCCAAATCAACATTGGAGGCATGCACGATATCATTTCGCTGATGAGTTCCCGAAACATTACAGCGAGCTTTCCCTTTCACTGCCAACGGTTTTTCGTTTAGCGCATTGGTCAACAATTGTCCGACAGTAATTTTGCTGGAAGAAAGCATCGCATGACCGAAGGAATCGCGAACGACAAACTCTTCAGGAATTTCGAGTCCTTCAATTTCCAATCCTTCGCTGACAACAACCATCGCTCGCCCATGTTCTTTGAGCATCTTATTGATGTTCTCGCGAATCTGTTCGATTTCAACTTTCTTTTCCGCCAGATAAATCTGCAAAGGCATTTCTCGATGCGGATCAGCCAGCCGCGCCGCTGCGGGGATGTAGCCGATCTTTCTTCCCATCGCCTGCATGATCAAAACGGGATCCGCCGGGCAACTGCCGTTGTTCTCTTCGTTCGACATTTGCACATAATTGCTCCAGTAACGAGCCGTGCTGCCGTAGCCGGGGGTGTGGTCGATCAACTGAAACTCGCTGTCCCCGACATCGTTATCAATCGTTTTCGGTCCGCCGATTCCGACAACATCTAACCCACGTTCCCGCGCAACGTTGGCGACTTTATTCGCGGTATCCATCGAATCGTTGCCGCCGATGTAAACGAAGTAGCCGATGTCGTGTGCTTTGAAAATTTCGATAACGCGATCAAAATCTTCACCCTGACCATCCTTCAATTTATATCTGCACGTCCCGACCGAGCCTGCTGCGGGGGTGGTGCGAAGTAATGCGATTTCCTCGGGAGGTTGATCGGTCAGGTTGAGCAACTCCTCTTTCAAAACTCCTTCAATTCCGTGCCAGCCACCATAAACTGTGCCAATTTCTGACATTCCACGAGCTGTCTCAACAATACCACGCAGCGTATTGTTAATTACCGCAGAAGGACCGCCCGACTGAGCGACAATCATGTTCTTTGCCATTGAATCACCTGTTTTGATTAAATATTAATAAACCGACGACTGGTCCTACCAGTTTTAAGTATCTACAAAAACGCCCTTTCAGGCGTTAGAGAAAGAGGTATACGCTCGTTTGATCAGAAATTCAAGATCAACTGAGGTTTTCTGGCAATATTTTAGAGAGCGACTGATACGGTGGAGAGAGTTGTCATTGGGACAGGTTAACTACAGGCAAAGCAATTTCCTGGGGGAACAGGGGCTTTACGCAGAGCCGGGAAGGAGAGGTACTGTTTATTTCTTTGAGGTTTGACTTTAATTCTTTAAAAACAGTCCTATTTATTCGTCCATCTATTGCAGCTTTGATGAAATATGTGAATAATTGCATGTGTTAGTTTTTTCGCTCGGATTTTTTTAATCGGTATTGTTTAAGAAATTTGAGATCGCGCTATTGTGAGAATTTGTTAGTGCGTTTCTTTTTGGAAGATCGGAGTGGTTTTGTAAACGGGAGTACAGAGAATGTTACGCGTTTTATTGAAAGACGAATCTGGGTTTGTCGTCTCCACAGAATTGGTGCTTATCGCAACAGTTCTTGTGCTGGGGTTGATTGTAGGGTTAACTGAAATTCAACATGCTGTGGTTGCAGAATTAAATGATATTTCTGATGCAACAGGCAATATGAACCAGAGCTATTTGTACACTGGGTTTTCTAAGGAAAAACAAGGGACTCAGGGGTTTTCGGCTTATACACGTGGTTCTTCGGTATTAGATCGTACCGATGATTGTGACGACAACCAATGCGATATCGCTTGCGATGTCCCGGTTGATGAACGTGCGAAACGCCTCTGATTGATTCGCCTGTATAACGACAGAGCAGAGTGCCAATAAATTTCCGAACCTTCTGCGAACTCACATGGTTGAGTTTGCAGAAGGTTTTTTTATTGATTTGGCGTTTGCGGTAACACAAT
>JAJRTM010000066.1 GCA_024278285.1 Planctomycetota bacterium | reverse complement strand
GTACGCATTGTGTGCCAAGATGATATTCTGGTGCTTCGCTCATTGTGGTTCCTCTGTTTTTTGTTCGTTATTTAATGAATCGATGAGTTAACATTTTAGTTCCCAGAAGCGTACCGTAGCAGCCCACAGGTTTCAAACCATCTGCCACAATTCTTAATCTTCAAGTGGGCCATCAAACAGGTACAAACTCATATTACCCAGGAAGTGAACAATATCGCCGAAAGAACAGCAACCTAAAATTCAAGTTTGGCAAAGCACTAAACATCTCCCAGATGAAAAACGGCATTCAGGGTGATCAGTTCCAGTTTGTTTTGCTTG
The DNA here is from genome assembly GCA_024278285.1 of Planctomycetota bacterium. Classification (GTDB taxonomy): domain Bacteria; phylum Planctomycetota; class Planctomycetia; order Planctomycetales; family Planctomycetaceae; genus Rubinisphaera. Next base: position 11,993 of record JAJRTM010000066.1, on the reverse strand, counting down.
TATCTTATTATGTTAACACAGGCGTTATTCTGGCGGATGTCTTTGGCTCGGTTCAAATCGAGAGCAAGCAGATGTGCCAGGATTGCTCGGTTAACAACATTATGAGCCACCACCGCGACCATTTCTCCCAGATGACTGGCTGCCAACTTTGTGAATGCAGGAACGACCCGTTGCTGCACATCGCGGTAACATTCTCCTCCCTTGTAGGGAACGACAGCCGGGTTCGCCATGAATTGTTTGTACTGTTCGGGATCTTCCTGCATGATCACATCCCACGATTTCGATTCCCAGTCGCCGACATCAACTTCGATAATTTCATCAATCGTTTTTACCGTGTGACCATGATGTTGTGCGATCAATTCTGCCGATTGTTGAGCACGTACCATCGGACTGGCGTAAACGTGATCCAGCGGAAAATTGCTCAGAAAATCCCCAGCCGAAGAAACCTGTTCTATTCCTGTCTGACTCAACGGCCCATTCAAACTGCGACCTTGCAGGATATACGGTCTTTGCAAATTCGCATCGGTGGCTCCATGACGAATTAATAAAATGAGTGCGGTATCATTTTCTGGTTTATTGAGCATTCTGTTCTATTTTCTATAAAAGCTTAGTTTTTTGACAGTGAAAATTTGACAGTGCAAACCTGTTGACGCGGTCCCCTTCGGCTTGCGGCTAAATGAATCAACGATTATGAATTAATACTGACGTTCCATCTGCAAACATCGTTTCGTTCTGGTTGCGTAATCTGACGGATATTTTCGAAGAGTTTGCGATGCGTTTCGGTAAAGTTTTGATTGCGTCTTCCCATGGCTGTTGCTGCGGTTTGGCAGGCAGCATCAAAATTGCATTCGGCATCGAGCTTGCCGTGCCACAGTCTGCAAAAACTGGGGATATGCTTGGGGCATAACTTGCCAGCAGGAAGAACCATCGCCATCACTCCAACGTTCGATCCGGTATTGAACAATGTGCCGATGGCCGTTTTGGCATGATCACCAATGAAGCAGCCGATTTTTCTGTCTCCGGTATCAAGGTACTGCTGAGCGATGGGGATTTTTACATTGGAATAATCATTTTTCAAATCGCTATTCGTGGTGAGCGCTCCCAGGTTAACCCACGGACAAACGTAGCTATGCCCCAAAAAACCATCGTGGTATTTATTCGCGAAGCCATGAATAATACTTCCTTCAATTTCGCCGCCAACTCTGCAAACCGGACCGATGGATGTCTCTTCGCGGATGTTGGCTCGAAACAGTTGTGTTTGCTCGCCGATAAAACAGGGGCCTTCCAGACGAGTGAAAGACTGAATCTTCACTCCCGCTTCAACAATCACCGGCCCATTTTTTGCAATGATGGAAACGAACGGTTCCAGCTCAGCTTGTGGATCGATAAAAATTCTTGCCTGTTCTTCAAGTGTTGCGTACTGCTCAAAGTTTTTCGGCAATGATGATGTTTGCTTGTCGTATTGAAAGAGTTCGAAATCAAGAGCGATGGTCTCGCCGTTGTTTTTAATCAACTCCCACGGAAAATGCAGAATCGTGCCAGATTGCTCAGATTCATCAGAAGTTGCTGCACCATTTGTAAAAGCTGAATTGATTGATTCTCTCAGATTATTTTTATCGAAAGCGGCATCGTCTTGTGATCGAAGCAGAGCAGCAGCTTCACGATTGCAATTCAAAACAGGATTATCCACAGAGAGTTTTTGCAGTTGATGCGGATCGCCAATCCAAAGCCCATTGATGATAATGATCTCTTCCTGATTGATCCAGTCAGCATCGTTGACATGAGCCTCGGGATACTCAAGACGATAAATATCTTCGAGATGCGGGCGGACGACAACGCCCCATGAATCTGGTTTCAGTATATCCAAAACACGCCTGCGGACAGAACGAGTTCCGCAAAGTAATTCGAACACAGGACGAGCCAGCACAATCGGAGAGAAACATTCGGCCTGATCAGGTTCAAAAAATAATATTCGCATTAGAGGCGTCCTTGCATCGGGAATCGTCGGGTAAGCAGACTCGTTCAAATAATTACTGTCGTGCCTTTGACCCGTAGGATGGCGTGCTTGCACCCATCAAATACGCTCTACTATTTCGTAAAATTACCGTCGGATTGTAACAGTTCCAACTCTATTGTGTTATTGAACACAACTCGGCACGCGAAGATGGGTGCAAGCACGCCATCCTACGAAACATAAACTGCAGATGTGGCAGTTATTGTTTGATCAATGTTGTTTATTCAATAATTTCGAATATCGCTTCAACTTCAACGGCGACTCCGGTGGGCAGGGCGGCAAAACCGAGTGCACTGCGAGCGTGAAAACCGTCCCCTTCCTTGCCGTAGAGTTCGTGTAATAAATCAGAAGCACCATTGATAACTAAATGCTGATCGGTGAAGTCCAAGGTGGAATTCACACAGCCGAGCAGTTTGATCACTTTCAAGCCATCCAGTGTGCCATGGCTGCTTCGGACGGAATTTAAGATCTTTACCATACAATCACGAGCCGCATCGTACCCTTGTTCAACACTGACGCCGTCGCCCAGCTTTCCTTTTAGATCGCTGACATGACCAGATGTCATCAGCAGGTTTCCCGTTTGAATACATAAGTTAAGGTATCCTGGTTCAACTGGTGTAAAAGTTAACCCCAATTCGCCTGCTTTTTGTTCTGCACTCATACTGACTCTCCTTTATTGATTGAGATATGTTGTTTTCAGTTATTTCTGCCACCATGCTACTTGCATGAAACATTCTCGCTGAGAAGAGAGACAGCGTTACAAATTTCACCGCCGCTTGCAAGTGTCGCCTATTTTTCACTCTCCTGTCAAAATAGCGTGATGGAATCGGATGAACAAAAAAAATCGCATCCATACTCGTTCCCAAAGTCCTCTTTGGGAACGCACGGGACAGAAGTTCCTGCTTCCCGCCAACGGAGCCATCTTCAGATGAAAAGAATGACACTAATAGGAAGCAGGAGCTTGGTAACGAGATGCAATCCTATTGTTGTAGAGTTTTAGACGAATAAAACATCACTCAAATTCTGAAACAACGGCTTACTCTTCCAGAAGATTCCACCATCAGTTCCGCGATCTCACTGCTGGACAAGCCAGGCAGTGGCACCCAATTTGATAAGGCACCAATAAAAAAAACGCCGCGTACTCTTTAAGAGTACGCGGCGTTTGAACTTATCTTGTCAAGCAATGATCAGACATCTTATTTTCTGATCGAAGCGGTTCCTGCCAGCCCGATGCCTGCGTGGGCAGGGTTGTAGACAGCGGCTCGGTAATCTTTGGCTCGATTGAAACTGTCGCAAATCCCGAGGACTGTTTCTGCTCCACCAAGGACAAGGTATCCGTGCTTGGGAAGCTGAGGTGCCATGCGATCCAGAATCTGTTTTTTGCGATCTGTATCGAAGTAGATCAACACGTTTCTGCAGAAGATAACATCGAACTGCCCCAGATGATTAAAAGAATCGAGCAGGTTTAATTGCTTCCATGTAACACAGTTGCGAATTTCCGGCTTGATCTGCCAGCCTTGATCGTTCTTTTCAAAATACTTCATCAGCATTTGAATCGATAAGCCACGCTGGACTTCAAACTGAGTATACTGCCCTTCTTTAGCCTTGGCGAGAATTTGATTGTCGAGATCGGTCGCGACAATTTCCACATTCCAACCAGCACTCAGTTCTGGAATACATTCCTTGAGCTGCATTGCGATTGAATAAGGCTCTTGCCCGGAAGAACTTGCTGCACACCAGATGCGAATCTTGCGTTGCAGTTTTTTTGCTTCCAGGATTTTGGGCATCATCAAATCTGCAAGTTCGTTGAACGGTTTTTTATCTCTGAAGAAGAGAGTTTCGTTCGTCGTCATCGCTTCGATGATCGAAGTTTTCAATTGGGGAGTTGGCATTGTCTTGACTGCCTGCACCAACTCTTCGATGCCGCTTAAACCGAGGCTTTGAGCCACCGGTATAAGACGCGATTCGAGAAGGTACGCTTTCCCCTCGCCCAGGTTTAACCCCGAAGCTTTCATGAGGAAATTAGACAGGAATTCATAATCTGAAGGATCCATTAGCATATTGCCTTTATGTGACACAGTTTTTTGATGCGTGAACCAATTTGGTCCAAAGGTAAGATTTCGTGAGGAAGATCCTCAGCGGCTATTGCTCCGGGCATTCCCCATACGACACTGGATTGTTCATCCTGCGCCAGTACGTAGCCGCCCGCTTCCACAACTTCTCGTGTTCCTTCGAGACCATCGCTGCCCATCCCGGTCAGCATCACTGCTAAAATTCTTTTGCCCGCTACTTTGGACGCACTGCGGAACATCGGATTCACAGACGGTCTGCAATAATGTTCTTCAGGCTGTTCGTTCAGTTCGAGTTGCATTTGTTCGCCGCTTAACTCTCGCACTTTCATGTGAAAGCCGCCCGGTGCAACATAAGTTGTTCCCGGTTCGACAAACTCGCCATGCTTAGCCTCGTTCGTTGTGCGACCGGTATCTTGCTGCAAGTGCTTGGCAAGAATTCCGGTAAACATCGGAGGCATGTGCTGCACGATTAAAATCGGTGTTGAAAAGTCTGGCCCCAAATCGCATAACACTTTGTTGAGTGCATTCGGTCCGCCGGTGCTTGATCCAATAATCAACAATTTCGGTGGAACGATTGGCAATGCGGTTTTGCGAGTTTTGCTGAAAGGATTGGTAACCAATGGTTTCCTGGCTGGTCGAGCAACACTCGGTGCAGCTTTTGCCCCATGAATCGGTTCAGGAGAAAGCCCCCCGAGACCTTTGACCAATGGAATCAATTCTTTCGCAACCGTTGCCATCGCTTCGGATGCACTTTTGGCGGTCGGCTTGGCGATACATTCCGCTGCTCCCAACGAGAGAGCCTGCATCGTGATTTTTGCTCCTGAAGAAGTCAGACCGCTCGCCATAATGACTTTAACTTTCGGATAGTCCCGTTGAATGTTCTTCAACGTTTCCAGTCCGTCCATCACAGGCATTTCGACATCAAGCACGACCACATCGACCTGGTTTTTTTTCATCCAGGAGAGTGCAGCTTCCCCGTGCATCGCGGTGCCAGCGACTTCGATGTTCTGATCTTGTTGAAGAGTTTTCGTCAACAAGCCTCGAACAACCGCAGAGTCATCGACAACCAGTACTCGAACTATTTTCGACATTAGAGTATCCCTACTACTTCCAGTTTGTCACGAACAATATCTTCAGTAAACGGCTTCATAATGTACTCGTTTGCGCCCGCTTCCATCGCCAGCATAATGTGATCCATATCGTTTTCGGTGGTACACATCATAACGGTAGGTTGCTTGGGCAGTGGTAAAGAACGAAGGGCTTTCAAGAAGTCCAAGCCGTTCATCACAGGCATGTTCCAGTCCAAAAGGACTGCATCAATATCTGGATGATCACGAATAACTTTCAAAGCGTCTTCGCCATGTTCCGCTTCGTGGACTTCAAAACCAAACTTGTCCATGATGCGCCGACCCACAAGTCGGACGGTTCGCGAATCATCGACCAATAACATTTTGACCATGAATGGCTCCCAGGGGATCCAAGTGTAAAAAGATTTGTTTCATCCGTTCAAAGCAAAATAATTTGAAACGATTGTCAATTGATATTGCTTCAAGTTCGAAGCCGCAATTGCTTGCAAGCTTCTGGACACATGCAAACCTAGCTTTGTTTTTCAGACAGGGCTGTTCTACAATTGCAACACGTTGTTTTTTTGCGACGTGCGTACCAAAGAAGTCGGATTGTTCCGATTAGTTACTTCGTGTCATCAAAGCGTGATGGCAACAAGCAGGAGTATCCCTCAGACAACTCTGTTACGAAAGCATATTGAAGAATGAAAACCTACGGGGAGCTTTTGGTTTTGTCGGCATTTCTTCTGTTGGAGATGCTTCGTTGGATTCATTTTCGGTTGGAAGATTCAGGTTCTTCCAGACCTGTTGCATCTCTTCTGGCAAGACAGAAAGGCGTCCCCAGGTCTGGCTGACTTCTTCTGCTATTTGATTAGTCACATCAGGAATAACAGGAGGCAGAACTGAGCTGGGGAAAAAAGTTTTGCTCTGTTCGACCAGATCGTAGGAATGATTAAGTGGCGCAAACGGTTTGCGTTTCTGTTTTCTCTGTTCGATTGGTTCAAGAACAACAGAGGTTGTTTGCAGTATCGATTTTGCTGAGGTTACTTGAACCTGAGCCACGGGAAGATTTTTTTCCTGCAATTGATGCTGACCAGTCGCGAACCAGCCAGCAAACAGCAGGCAGGCAATTCCGGAAATTGCAGCCGGCAAAGATCGCTTACTGCGTTTCTTCTTCTTCGAGATAACAGGCAATGTTGTTGTGAGAGAAGCTGAAGTGGCAGGCTGCTGTTGAATTTCAGATAACAAAGAGGAACTAACCCAGTCATCAATGGCACGTTCGAGCAGGCAGTGATCCTGCCATAGTCGCGAAGTAGCAGGCGAATCGTTGGCAATCTGTTCCAGCTCGTCCAGCAACAACTGGTCTCGCTGTTCAATCGCGGTTTCTAATTTTTTACGATAAGATTGTGGATTCACTGATAACACCTGATAAAAAGTTATATTTTACGACACCGCAGCTATTCAGCTTTGGTGTAGAGACCGCTATTGCGGACCACAACGGGAAGTTGATCCTTTATTTCATGCGGTGGTCCGCAATAGCGGACCCTACCAACAGCCTCAATTCCTGCAAAAATCAGCTGACTCCTCTTTGTTTCAAAGTTGATGAAAGTTGATGTCTTGCCCGATGTAACCACGTTTTAACAGTTCCTTCGGGGCACTGCATACGGTCCGCCACTTCCGCACAGGAAAGCTGTTCGCGGTAAAATAACAAAAAGCATTCTCGTAATTTTGGCTTCAACTGTTTCAAACAATGGTCAAGCTCATCAGCCAGATCAAGCGTTGTATCGACAGTGGCACCATTGCCTGCTGCTGCATCGGTTGTTTCCTGCTTATAATGCACGATGCTGCGTGAACGCTTGGCTAATGCAGTACGACAGCGATTTGCTGCAATCGTCATTAACCATGGTCGTAACGGTCGCTGCTGATCCCACTGATGCAAGTTGCGAATCGCTCGCAGGAATGTTTCTTGGACAACATCTTCCGCATCTTCGTGGTGCCGCAATATTTTGTAGCACAGACTATACACCGAAGAACGAAAACGACTGACAAATGAACGCAGACTCTCCCTGTCTCCGGTAAGACACCCCCGGACAACCTGTAATTCAGTTTGTAACGGCTCAGAGTTCAGCATTGATAACTACTACTCGCGATAACGGGGTTCGGTTTCATCGCCTGGTACAACAGACAGATTTTATCCAGAAAACACCTGTTTATTTCTGGATCGCCTCTCTGGTAATTGCCTGGGCGGCTTTGTAAGCATGCCTGACGGTGTACAGACGGCTCTCGATTTGCTCTTCCGTGTAATATCTGCCAGAGTCGCTGTGAGGCAAACCGGCCAGCGCGACGGTCAGTGGTAACAAATCGATAAATTGCTTGTAACGGCGCTGAATGTCCGCTGATGCATCTGCCACGACGGGTACTCCTGCTGGAATCAAAAAGAAAGATATGCTCCCATCAGGATATCACGATCTGACTGCTCTCTGCAACACAAATTAGATAAAAAGCATTGTTTCAAGCTCAATACTTTTTCTGTGAATCTCGCCAATTAAATCAACCAGGGCGTCGGTTAACCATTTGTTGAATAATATCACCCGCCTTGGTGGAGGGCGTTTCTTCGACAGTACCACCGGCAGGATCTTTCGATTTTTCAACTTTCACTTTTTCAACAGCGCCTGTTTGAGACGGATCTGGAAGTTTGACGGGAGCATTATCAATAGGACCGGCGGTATCGACTGGCTCGGCTGCCTGTTCGGGTAGCCCAACAGGAGCAGCAGGATAGCCCGGCATTTGTGGCTGCATCATCGGTTGGGCTGGATAAGCCGGGTAACCGGGAGGCATTTGTTGTTGCTGGGGATAAGGGTACGGATACTGACCAGGTGGCATCACACCGGGAGGCATTGCTTGCGGAGCATAGCCGGGGGGCATCGCTTGTGGAGGATAAGCATAACCGGGCGGTACGGCACCAGGGGCATACTGCAATGGCGGTGGTTGTACAGGCATTTGCTGTGGTTGAACGAACTGTTGCGTTTCACTTGCTGACATCACACCAGTTTCGCCAACAGCCGGCAAGATTGGTGGAACAACAGGTATTTCATGTAATGTTTCTGAGCCTGCCATTGTTTCAGCTGTAGAGTTATCCAGCACTCCAGAATCATCAGGGAGTTCAACAGGGGCAACTTCGGCGACTTCTTCAGGACTCTCCTCACTCACCGCAACAGCGACTTCTTCCCTGACAGCTACTTCAAATTCCAACTTGCCAATACGTATCTGATCACCCGTCTTCAGAACTGTTTGGCCTCTTAACTGTTCATTGTTGATAAATGTCCCGTTTGTACTTCCCAAATCTCGTAACCGGACAGAGTAATCGTCACAGGTGAAGATGCAATGATGTCTGGAGATCAAATCGTTGTTGGGACGCATGTGACAATCGTCACCACGCCCAACAAGAAACTTCTTTGTATTAAGCGTGATGACTTTTCCGTGATGTTTTCCGGAACGAACTTTAAGATCAGCCACAAACATGAACAACTCCAAATAGGTTCGATACTTGATTCAAAACGTAGCAACTCCAGGCAAATCTACATGCTGTAGAGCCGCCTGCAACTATTTTTTTTGATGACGAGAAGCAGTTTTCGTCTGGAAAAAAATTCTTGCAACCAATGAGTCTGGCTTAGCGCATCCACAGAAGCAAACCACCCACACAGACAAACCACCGGGGTACTTTCAAAAGAATATTGAAGTACATAAAAAAATGAGAAAGGGACAAAAAATTGAATCAAGAAAAACACGTAATGAAGCGAGTAACAAATACACATCAAACAATAATATCAAAGAATACTGGTACGCTACGCTTGTTCAAGAAATATGTCAACAGTTTGTTGGGTATCCTTACACAAAATTAACAAGAGAAATGCCAGTAATATACACCAAGGCAGGGGTGGGTCGTCACAATTGTTTAACGGCAAGCCGAAGGCGACTGCGCAGGCGTGCTGCCCAAACAGGCGTAACCGGAACCAAACAGGACGCCGGTCAGGCTTTGCACTGTATTTTAGGATCGCATCACTCTTCCACTTCCGAAAAGTCCGTTAACTCGCAGCCGGTAAGAAAGTACCGTAACGATTCAAGTGAGACCAGATTCAGTTCGAATATTTTCAGACGAAATGAAGTTGCCGTGTTAAGGGTGTGCAGCCACGTGCCATTTTCCAGTTCGTACGAAATGATCCCGCCATCGTTTAACTTGCCCAGATGAATCGATTGCCCGGGATTGCTCACTGAGGGAAACCGACCAGTTTTCAGTTCCAGATTAAGAAGGCTGCCCAAAGGGATATCTTTGGGGCCAATCCAGTTCCAGCGAATCTCCTTGCCATCCATCCGTTTCCAGTCGCCCTTGCTGCAAACTTCTGCGCAACCGATGTGGGCATTATCTGAACTAATCGATAAAGTCGGCTCAATCGATTCGGAACCATCAGGCTGGCTTGTTTCTTGTGTATTCATGTATCATAAATTCAGTTCGGGTTTTTAGTATGTTTTAACTTCCCGTATAATACGAAATAAAAAACTGTTCGCAAGCTGGCACCATCAGGCAGGATTTCGTCTTCCTGAAGAGACTCCCATGAAACAAGCCGACCTGAAACAACTTGAAATGCTTTCCCGTATCGATCGTCTTATTGATCGCTGTGAAAGTTGGCCCGGTTTGGAACATGCGTGGGAGCCTGCTCATCGGATGCACCTGTTTTTACAGCGAGTGCTGCCTCGCGTTCGCACAATGCGGGAACGGCTCGAATCTCCGCTGGTTGTTGCGATGTTCGGTGGAACCGGCACCGGTAAAAGTTCGCTGGTGAACGCGATCCTCGGCAAAGAAATTGCAAAACCAGGCAGAACAAGACCGACCACAACACGCCCGTTAATTCTGGTGCATCCGGAAATCAACCTGGAATTGTTGCAACTTCCGATGGATCAATGCGATATCGTCAGACCATCCTTGTCGATGCTGGAAGATATTATCATTGTCGATTGCCCGGACCCCGACACCAGCGAAGAGGCAGATTCCGCCAGCAACCTGCAACGCCTACGACAATTCCTGCCGCACTGCGACGTTCTCATTTATACATCGACCCAGCAAAAATACCGTAGCGCCGGTGTCCAACATGAATTAAGCGACGCTGCTCCCGGTTGCAAACTTGTTTTTGTGCAAACGCACGCAGATCGCGATGTTGATATCCGGGACGATTGGAAAAAACATCTGGGGAAAACATACAACATCCCGGAAATGTTTTTTATCGATTCTCCAAGTGGACTGCAAAAACAGATTCAGAATGAGCCAACCAACAGCGAACTGGCGAGGCTACAGAATTTTTTGCTCCAGCAATTATCTTCGGGCAACCGCAGCCGCATTCGGCAAGATAATGTCCTCGATTTATTGTACGCGACACTCTCTCGCGTTAGATCAACACTCCAGCAATATGCACCTTCGTTGGATATTCTGGAAAACGAAATGGAGAACAACTCTCGGCACATTCAACAGCAAATGTCCGAACAACTTCAACAGGAACTGCTCTCCGCCCGGCAACTTTGGGAACGACGCATTCTGGAATCAGTCGTCCAACAATGGGGGAGTACTCCTTTTTCGTGGCTGTTGCGATTACAGCACAGCCTTGGCGCACTACTTGGTTCCTTTGGCTTGATGCGAGCCAGAACGACCGCTCATCTTGCATTAATTGGATTAACGCAGGGCGCCAGATTATGGAAACAGCATCAACAGGAACAAGATTTTTCCACATTACTGAGTGAAATCGATTCCCTTCCCGTTCGCGAAGCTGACTTGAAGGATAAAAAGCTAATCTTACGAGGCTATGCAAGAACGGCTGGGTTTGACACAGGTCAACTATTCAATAATCCTCTGGAGAAAAGCGGTAGCAAACAAGCCGGCTTTCAGGAAGAGTTTTTTCACGATGCCCGTCTGGAGGTAGACCGTGCGGTCGAACATCTCGGCAAACGCAACTCCGGGGCATTTACGCGGTTTATGTACGATACTCTGTTTTTGATCTATCCCGGTTTTCTGCTTTATCGCATTGGTCGAAATTTCTTCTGGGATTCTTTCATTAAATCACAGGACATCCTCAGTGCGGATTTTTATCTTCCGGCTGGTGTCTTTCTACTACTTTGGTGTGGCCTCTTCTTAATGTTTTTCATTCGAAGACTCCGGCGAGGACTGAAACAGGAAGTCAAAAAACTTGTCGAACGGATGATCTCCCGCAAACTGAACAACGACCTGTTCCCAACTCTGAAAGAACAGTGTCAACTCGCCAGAACAGCCATACAGGAACTGACCGAACTGGAAGAAGACTGCAACGCGCTGCGCCAACAATCAGATTCCACCCAGGCACTCGGTTCGGCCTCGCTGGAATAATCGTGACGATTGAAGTAGCAGGAATACCTGTGTCAATTTGACTATCACGATAGCCGTGCTATCATGCTACGATGATCGTTTCGTTCAAGAATCGAGGGACAGAAGATATATTCAATGGGAGAGACACCAAGTCTGCCAGAAAAACTTGCCCCAAAACAGTATGGAAAATTGCGACAAGAAAACTTGACCAGCTAGATTCTGCGCAATCAATGAACGACATGAGAATTCCCCCCGGCAACCGCTTGGAGGTATTGCGAGGAAATCGAAAGGGGCAATGGAGTATTCGTATTAACGACCAGTATAGAATCTGCTTTCATTGGTCAAATAATGGTCCAGAAAACGTCGAAGTTGTTGATTATCACGAGAGGTAAAAACAGTTATGGTTCGTATCCCAACAGATCGTGTACCAACCCACCCAGGGGAAATGTTGCTGG
>JAJRTM010000776.1 GCA_024278285.1 Planctomycetota bacterium | reverse complement strand
TTCTTTCTGAAGCAATTGATGGTGCTGTTTATGCTGCCTTGGCAAGCCCTCAAGGAATGCTACTTTCTGATACACCACTCGCACAGCAAATAGTCTCAGGAGGCTCATTTTGAGCGATGAGATCGTGCCAAATAAAGTGGGACTGGAGTCTCATGAGCAGATTCAATCTAAAAGCGAGCAACCATCAACTACCGGCCTAACGGGACCGGTCATTTTGATTCTGATTGCAATTCTAGGGGTGGGGTTTCTGCTGCGAACCCAGCACCTTTCCACGATCAGCTTCTGGTTTGATGAAGCCTGTTCCTGGAGAATCAGCCAATTCCCGTTAAGTGAAAGACTGGATGCAATTTCACGTGATGCGCACCCGCCGCTTTACTATTTTGTATTGAGTGGATGGATGGCTCTGTTCGGAAATAGTGTGAGTGCGGCTCGCAGCCTCAGCGTGCTGTTTGGCCTTCTGACAATCCTGGCTGCTTGGTGGTTCACACGAATAGCGATAGCTCAAAATAATAATAAAGCAGAGATTGAACATAAAGGACTGGAACAAGAAATCGTTCCTATTTTGGCTGCAATTTTGGTTGCAATCAGTCCATTACAAATTGAAATGAGCCTTGAGGCTCGCCCCTACACGATTGGAACATTTTTGGCCATTGTGGGCGGGGTATTTTTGCTGCGTGCAATTCGCGATCCTTCAAGAATAATCAACTGGGTTGGTTTTACCCTGGCAACCGCCGCTGTTTCATTAACGCATTATTACGGTTTGTGGACATTCGCAGCTTTCTTATTGATTGCCATTATTGAAGCAGTTATCAGTCTTGTTCGTAGCGGTTGGGTAACCCGTACCAAGCAACTTGCAGCAGGTGCAATTCTTTCGGGCTGGGCCATACAAATGATCTGGCTGCCTTGGGTTTCGACATTTATGTTTCAACGAACACGGACCGAACACCAGCTTTGGATGGCACCATTTAGTTTTAATGGTTTCAATAATGTCATGTGGAAAGTTTTAGCGGGAGGAAAAACATCGATCATCTGGCCTGATTACGCATGGATTGCATCGCTCTTTTTCTTACTGATAGGGATACTGCTCTTTATTTCTCGAACCCAGGAAAAACGGTTGACTGCAATAGCATTTCTGCTTCCACCATTTGCTGTGATCGTGTACGGAATGTTGATTCGTAACATTCTTGGAGTACGTTATTTAATCTTTGCACACGTCTTCTTTCTCATCGGCTTGGTCATTCTATTAGGACGTGGAAAATTTCCTTATTTGCGATACGCTTGCCTCGTACTTATCTTTTCATGGACGGGTTATTGGACATACCAATTTTCGAGTCACCGAGATTATCTCGCCAGTTTTCCCGGAACCAGGACTGCCATTGCCTACCTCAATGAAAATCGAAATTCCAGCGAACCTGTAATTTGCAGTTCTCCCTTTGTGCTTACCATTGCACTGCAATACGTTGACGAAAGCAAATCAATGTATACTGAGTATCACGGCGATCATCGTTCCAACATACTCAGTGGTCCAAGTATCAAACTTTCTGATTACGAAAGCGTTCCCAAACTATTAAAATCTCATCCCAGGACATTGTGGACCATTGATGCAATCGGGTTATTTGGTGGAGTTCATACGGTTGGTATTCCCCAAGGATATGTTCTCGTTAGCGAAGAAAGATTTTCAGAACGTTTTGGCTACCGAATGGATCTACTCGTAAAAAAATATCAGTTGGAATAAGCCTGAGACTTTTTGCATTCGAAAATTATTGTAATATTTGAACAACACTTTTGTTTCCAGTAAGATGCTTTAGACGCTATGAAAGCACGGACGTTTTATTCATCGGCTCGTGGTCGCAATTCGGGTTCAGCAGGACGTGCAAAGGGATTTTCTTTTCAGAAACGGTTGGTTTCGGAAAGTTCGAGTTCACCAGACAACAATTGTCATCAAGTTGTCAAGCAACGCGGTTCTCAACATCAGTCTCTTCGAGCCGTTGATCTTTCGACAGATCAGAATGTTTCTGTTGTTCTCGATGAGTTACTGCGGCAATGCGATGCCAGCGATGCGGCGGCTGCCCTTGTGCCGTGGTTTTGTGATGCACTCCCCTCTTCCAAGAGTCGTAAGGATTACTTTGCTGATCTCTCTGCGTTTTTTGCCTTTATGCGGGAATCTGACATTCATCCGTTTGATGTGACCGGCGATCATGTGCGGCTTTATAAGGAAGCGATGCTGCAATCTGGAAAGAAAGCAGGCACGGTGGCTCGTGCGTTATCTGTTCTTCGTGGAACGTATCAGCAATTCGGCAAGAAAAGTTTTGTGGCCTGGGATATTGTGAGTGATATTCAGGCAGTCACATCGCCACGAGTTGATAAAAATACGACTCCTGCGTTGAGCGAAAAAGAAGCGATTGCACTACTTGAAGCACCGGATATTTCGACACCGCTGGGGATGCGAGATCAGGCATTATTGTTTGTCTATTTCAAAACCGCTTGTCGTAGTAGTGCCATCGCGAAAGCCAAAGTCGGTGACTTGGAACGAACTGATACCGACTGGTATCTTGTTGTGACAGAAAAAGGCAACCGAACGCGACGGCTCGCATTATTAGAATCTGCACCGTTTGTTCTGCGTTGGATTGAAAGAGCAGAAATTCAAAATGATCCACTTGCTCCCCTCTTTCCAGCCCTGGATCGAGATCGTAAAACTCCGACCACTCGTCATCTTGCTGGCAGGACGATTCTCTATACCATCAAAAAGTATGCCAGGCAAGTTGGTCTGGAAGTAGATCGTCTTGACCGACGTGGCATCTGTACGCACTCGTTGCGCAAAACGGCTTTGAACAACGCATTGAAGCACGGAGCCAAAATCGAACAGGTTCAACAATGGGCCGGCCATCAGGATATTCGTACTACTCAGGAATATATCGAATATCACGCTAAAGATGCAGAAACCGCAGCCCGGTTCAATCAGATTCGCCCGAAGAATGCTTGAACCAAATCGCGTGGTATGTGGATTCCCAAACTGAATCCACCCTGTTCGTAAAAAACTGACGGCTTTACTTGCGCAGGGATTCTCTTTGCTGCACTCTCCCTCTCCTTGTCACGTTGGCAGGGAAGCTCTTTCAAAAACTCAGGCATGGGGAGGACGAAAATGTTGGTGAATTTGAATGATGGTTGCTGTCGCAATTGTGGTGGTCAACTGGAAGTGGTAGATGCTGACGATGCGACGATGACGGTTTATTGTTCGCAATGCAAAGAAGAATCGTACAAGGTCGAACCGGATGCTTTTGGTGATGGGTGTATTGACTACTACGTTCCGTTTCTGGCTTCTCAGGAAGCTGAATCCGAATGTTGGGAAGGAGGGGCATGATGGATCCAAACGTAACCTGGGATGCCTTACTCAAGGCTTACGCCACGAAAGATTGGAAAGCTGCTGCACATTTTGCCAACGTACTTTTGCATTGGCTGGATATCGATGGCTTTCCTCCAAATCTGACGATTGGAACCACGACGGGAGATTTCAGTTGTCAACTTGAAGATGACGACTGGAATAAAGCACTTGCTCGTTCCGCTTGTGTTGTCGCCTTGAAAAGAGCGGAACAGGAGGTGGATCATGCTACACGATGATCGAATCTGGTCCATCAGAGAAATCGAATTGGCGGAAGAACTGGCTCGAATGCTGACTGAGGCAACGTGGAGTTGCTGCCAGGCATTTTCTGTTCGCGGCTACTCGCAATATGTCTGGGTGAATGATTCCACGTCATCTGACCGTTTGCAGGAATACGGTGTCCTCAAACGGGATTGTCCCGATGGCAAGATCATGCAGATCGAAAGTATTACGTTTTCGTGGTGCAACTTCGATCAAGCACTTCGGTTCATCCAGATGACCCTTGCTGGCATGGATGACAACAACAGTTTCGCTTGCGAAACTGTTACTACGCTTCAAACACCGCTGGAGCATGGAAAATGTCAGCATTGTGCCTGAAGCGTCTGAATACTCAGACTTGCCCCGTGTCGAAAGGCACGGGGCAATTTTATCGAATGACTCAATAAATCTGCTTTTATTACTCTGTTGCAGATCTTGGGGGAACAGCCATACTATTATCTCTTCAATATAAAAAGCGACCGGCAACACTGCCTTGATAAGGCACTTTGATTATTGAGCAAACACAATGGCCCGTTGGTGTTTTTCTGAGATAATTTTATAAACTCAGTAAATTCCACGCTCCTTTTGTTTCTGAATGGTTTCTTGCTTATTGAGTTAACATTCAAAAGAGAGTCAATGATGGTCATCAGTGAAGACGAATTTGAAACGGTCCTTCAGCACGCACGCTGCGGGGATCGCGATTCTATCAATCGGCTGCTGCGGACGATCAGGGAAGATTTACAGAGACAACCGGCAAAAATTCCAAGATGGTTACAGCCTCGAGCAGATCAATCGGACTTAGTTCAGGAAACGATTTTCTCGCTGTCTGAGAAACTGAATCAATTTCGCGGGGAATCGCTCATTGAGTTTCTGGAATGGGGCCGTAAATCATTAAAACACATGACAGCAAATTATCGTCGCGGTCAAAAATCGCTCAAACGTGATGCAACTCGTGAAGTTCGTGACGATCCAGAAGCGATCTCTCAATCACCTCTCACGCATCGACTTGTTGCCGATCAATCAACCCCCTCTCAGGCAACCGCCAGAGCCGAATATGAAACTCTGCGCCACAAGGCGATTGCACAATTGCCAGAAGAACAACGCCAAGTTATGACACTGCGCGATCAAGGGAATGGGCCAAGTCAAATAGCAGCTATTCTTGGACTTTCTTCCGGTCAGGTCGCAGGGCTTCTCAGACGCGGGCGAGAAGCGATCCATGAAACTCTTTCCAAACATGAATCTGATATCAACGGTTAACAATGCCACACCGGGATCCCAACTCAGAAGAAGTTGTCAACCAATGGCTCGCTCGGTACGAAGACGAGTTGGTTCGCTTACTAATCCTTCCCGATGAATTTCTGATACGTGAACGACTCGATGAGATTTGTTCAAAATCACAATTTCAATCCATCAAAAACGGTTTGACACTTGCTTACGATGATTACCTACGCTCTGAGCAAACCATCATTGCAGACATTCCTGGCGAGCCTGGCACCGAAGAAGATTTATCCAGCGTTCAACGTATCTTTGAGAACAGCTTCAAAATTGAAAAGCTGTTAGGCCGAGGAGGATTTGGCAGCGTTTATCTGGCAAAAGAAATGGCTGAATCGAATCGATTTGTAGCGATCAAGGTGCTGGATCATGTGATGGGCCAGGAACGTTTTTTGCGTGAAATCCATCTGACATCGCTCATTTCACACCCCAATCTGATTCCGATTTTCAATAGCGGGGAATCGAATGGCAAACTTTATTACTGTATGCCTTATTTTCGGGCGTTACCAGAAGAAGGCCCGTTTCAGAATTGCGTGACACTGAATGATGTTCTCAAGCAACAAAGCAATCTTGAACTGCCAATGCAACAGGTTGCCAGCATGATGCGTGATGTGGCTAGAGGCCTGAAAACGCTTCACGATATAAAGCCACAAGATGCAAACAACAGTGACTCTCAGCAACCAGGCCAAGTGATTCACCGTGATATCAAACCGGGAAACATTCTGCTCACCAGAACAGAGGATCGTGTGAGTTGTGTCCTCTCTGATTTTGGCCTGGCAAAAATTATTGATTGCTCTGACGATCTGACAGTAACAAAGCAGTTCATGGGTTCCTGGTGGTATGCCCCGCCAGAACAGATTCACAATTCAAAATCAACGGATATTCGAAGCGACATCTACAGTGTCGGTGCTACGTTCTATAAATTCGTGACGAACCGAATTCCGTCGAATCAACCCAGCTATCCTAATGTTATCGAATGGCATAAAAAAGAACTGGAGCCTATCGCAGCCCGGGAATTTAATACAAAAGTTGATATTCGATTCGAAGCGATTATTCGCAAGTGTATCCGGTGTAGGCCCGAGGATCGTTATCAGTCCTCGCACGAGTTACTTATCGACTTGGAAAACTATCTTGATGAAAAAGACGTCAACGCTCCCATTTTACGTCCATGGCAGCGGACTGCTGATCGCTTCAATCGAAACCGCCGAAAAATATTTCAGTCACCTCTTGTCACATTTCTTCTGATGATTGCAGTGGTGGCGTCGTACTTTGTCTATCAGTTCAAAACAATACCTCCCGACGAAATTATCATTCCGGTGCTACCACAACAGAATGTCGCAGAGCTATTTCGAGACGTGAATCTTGCTCTTGATCAGGGTGATGTCGCAAAGGCAGTGGCCAACTTTGATTTGATTCCTGAGAAAGCAGACGGATGGCTCAAATCATACTTGCAAGCTCGTATTATCGAATTGCCTCAGATCGACAAAATTGTGGCAGATCACGATTGGGGAGTGACGGATCTTCTCATTGGAGATTCTGGCCTGATCAGTGCTGGGCTGGATCAGCGTCTCCAGTACACCGCGCATGACTCGACAAATAACTTTGATATCTCAAGTGGAAAATGGATTCAGAAACCAGGGAAATGGCAACCCGCTTTTAATTCCTTTGAGCCGTTTCAGTTCCTGCCAGACAGTGAGTGTATTGTGGATGTGGACTGGGTCAAAAAAAACAGTGTTCTGGTAGGAGCTTGTTGGTCAGGTCGAGCAGTTCAGTGGTCGCAGTTGGACGATGGAGTTTTTGAATCAACAGAGCTTTTCACGCATAGTCAACCATTAACCGCCGTAGCAAGTCAAGAATCGGTTCATCTGTTTGGTGATCAACTCGGACAGTTGATCATAATTAATTCAGAACAACAGATCATTCGAAATTTTTTGAATGGGTCGCCAATCACCTGCATTGTTCTGATTGACAATGGTTCCTGGCTGGTGGGACAGGCCAATGGCATGTTGACATTGCTGGACAAGAAGTGCGAGCGTATCCTGGATTCTCTGCAACTCCCCTCGCAAATCTTTGATGTGCAACGTTCGCCCAGCGGTGCAATTGCCGTGGCCGCTGGTTCAAAAATCACGATCTTGGATATTGAGAGTAGAATACAGGCTCGTCACATTTTTTTTGGGTTGCCAGCATCCGCCCTGACTCGGAATACCGAGTTTCACGCAGTCTGCTTTGATCATAAGGAAGACGTTTTAGTCGCAGGTGATTCTGCAGGACGACTCATTGCGTGGAATCTGACCGACGGGACGATCATTTGTCACGAATTTTCTCTGAGACCTGGATACAACGCCAGCTTTTCAGATCAACTCCCTATTGCACTGTCAAGACGTGTCACTGCAATTCGTCGAATTCCAAACGAAAATGCGTTTTACGTCACAGGCTGGAATGGTTTGGTTCAGACATGGCATTTCAAACAAAGGCAATCAGCCACGACGATTGATTCAATGGAGTGTATTGATGGCTGTTTTCTCGACGATGATCAATTAATGGTTTTAAATGCGAACGGGATATTGTTGGCGTTCGATACGATAACAGGAGGACTCTTGAGACAGCAAGTAATTCCCGTTACCACTCCACAAGGCCTCTTTTGTCTGAACGAATCAACAATCTTCGTTTGGGACGACGATGGGGCAGTCTTTGAAGTTAGTTTGGATTCCGATCATCATGTGAGCAAAACAGAGGTCCTCTTTCAATCTGATCATAAAATTCAGACTTTAGTGTCGAATCCAAAGGGAGATTGCATCTACTTTTACGATCACAAAGGGAGTGTCGGATTATGGCACCGCAACAGGGAAGCTGCTGTGACGTGGTATCAACAGCCTGATGCTCACATTCCGCAACAATTAGTGCTTGCATATTCTCCGCAACTGGACCAACTCGCAGTTAGCGGATCAGGTCAATCGATACGTATTCTGGAAGGATCGTCACTTGCGATCATTCGATCTATTGACCTGGCTGCTGGAGACGGCTGCACTCACCTAACGTGGACAGGAGTAAAGGGCGACATCTTGTATGCGGGGGATACAGAAGGAAGCATTCGAGCCGTCAATTTTTCAGGAGATCTATTGCCAGGAACCGGCCTCCACAAGATGTCTACACCACTAAGAAAAATCGTTTCATCTGACGATGGAAAAAAAGTCTATGTCGTCACAACGACGGGTATAATTCAATGTTTGGATGCAACAACTGGACAGTCATTTTGCGATATTCGAATACCTGAGACAGGTTCAACGTTTCAACTTTGTACCTCAGTTATCGACCCAACCGGTCAACACATTGCTCTGCTCGCAAGCAATGGTCGTTCTGTAATTCTGCATGGGATTAAACCAATACCTCGCGAACAACCGACAAGAAAAACAGTCTGGACACACCAGACACTCTGGAGCGATTCAGAGATCGACTGGATTCGTTCAAGGCAGGAAGCTGTGCGGCTCACAAATTTGGATCATCTTGCATTGCTATATTCCACACGTGCTAAGGCTGCAACATCTGAAAGCCTGTGGATTGCCCGCGAGAAAGAGAAGCAATTTTTTGTTCATCGTATCGCCAGAACTGATTTGATTGGTTTGAGAGATCATCGGGATTATTCGCGGTCAATGTCAATTCAATTGGACGGGTCATCAATCATTGGAGTCTATCGTCAATATTTCACAAAAGAACAAGGCTATAATGGCGGATTGAACGGTATTCAATGGAATGACGTCGACCATGTTCCGAAAACATGGTTTGAAAATGTTGTCACAGGAAACCTCGGCTTCGAGAACCACTTGACTACTAATGGTCAGGGACAACATCAAGTTTTGACATTTGATCATACTTATCGTGGGTTACTCTTGATCGACTTACAGACAGCTAGTATTCAGCAGATTGGTCGTCAAGGAGATGGTCTTTACTTCCATTCTAATTCTTCAAACGGTCAGACAGATGTGGTTTCAAGTCCTAGTCGATATAACTCCGAACCATCTCGAGTATGGCATCACCAAATTGTTTCTTCGTCGAATCGAGTGACAAGTAAGCGCCGAGTCATCGACCAGCATTGTGGATCCCGTCCTCTCTCTATTTTAATACATGACGATGAAATATTGACACTTATTCGCCGACCAGATCAGCAGCGTCAAATCCGCTACATACTACTTCGTGGAAACGATGACAATTGGACAGAACAATCGATTCCTATCCCCCCGTTTTCCATGAAAACTTCAAACCTTTGCTTGACACCGGATGGTCGTTGTCTTATCGCTTATATCGATCAAAACAAGAATCTCACTCTCTGTGCTGTTGATTCATCAGGCGACATCAAGTTGGAACTCATCTCTGAGAGTCCACTTCAGAAGCCGTTTCGCGCATCGACTCCCCAGTGCCTAGTTCTGCGTTTGATGAATGGGGGTCATCCCGTCATCTGTTTGTTTGCCGATGGTCCAAATGGTTCCTCGATTTCAACCTATCAACAAAATGGGGAATGACCCTCATTGTCTACCTCAAAATAAGTTGTGTTTGAACGAATTGGGGGTTATAATTGAGGCTCAAGCTACGCTCTCTTCTTGTGGAAACTCAGCTTTATTGCATTGGCTACGAAAATCTTAGCTACTCAAAGTTTCGTGTTCCTGTCAACATCTCGCCGGACTTGTCACTCGCGGTCGGTACATTTCACGATGCCATCTGCCAAGTTGCTAATAGCGGAGGTTGTCACTACCGCTTTGACGACCAGGGGCGACTAATACGCTTTCTTCTGACGCCTGACGTCTCGTTCATCGACCAAAGGCCAGAATGGACTTTCCAGCAGATTCGTTCGAAGTTACTCGAACTTGCTCTGTCTCCTGAACCTCCGGAATACGCTTTGGATAAGTTGCCACCTTTCAAATTGCAAATGGAGCTGATCCGCAGGCAAACTCGACAATCACTAAGGAATCAATTCAAGAGTTGGTTCCTTTCATTATTCCATTCTCCAGGGAATGAATCTGAGACATTAGAGCTTATCAACTCACACCGAGAAGCACAGCAACGTCGTCAACACGAGATTGGATGGAACTTTGAGCAAATTTCTCATTGGTATGGTGAGCAGTGGTCTGCTGGAGAAGCTGAGCCAGCCATTCGTAATTGGTATGCACAGAGTGAAGAACAACAGTATTGAATTGAATTGCGTGCGTTCATTCCTAGATTTCTTTCTAAACCGACCGGTTTTAGCGTATTGAGTTCGTTTGAATCGTTTCTTAAGTTCTTAGAACGTGTTGAAAATTCTGGATACGTTCACCCCAGTTTGACAATCGAAAGTGAATACACAAATGAATGAACATTACAGAAAGGGAAGTGAGTATGAGTGCTGTCAAGCAAAAGAATCGAATACCCGAGACCAACAAATTCTTTAATCGATCTCGGTTGCCAACTTCAAAGGAACCATACGAATTCAAACCGAAACTTGTCATGGCGTATCTGAAATACTACGCATGGACAGTCGTTACCAAGGTCGTCTTGGGAATCGTGTATGTCTCCATTATTCGGGAAGGACTTGTCTCACTCATTCCGGCATTGGGGCAAAGAGTTTCCAAAATTCCGATGCTCTCTTTCTTTGCTGACTATGAAAACCTCTTTCGCTTGGACTTGGGGTTCTTCTTTGCCATTTTCCTGATGATTGCCGTTTTCTACCTCTGGTCGAAAATCATTTACTCTTCGTTTTACGAGACTTTGCGAAATAAGCCCCTGGACATGAAGTCTCTGGAAGATCGTCGTGAAACCCTTGTGCGTGGTCTGGCGGCCATGATTCTGGTTGCCGATGGGTGCCTGTTCTACTTTGCGATGACGCAAAGTTCATGGGGCGGTTCCAATTTTTCATTCGCAGCTTTGATTGCCACCTTCGCCTATCTGGGAGTCTTAATTTTCGTCTGTCTGCTCAGTGCAGAACTACATCACAAAATCGAACAATTAGAGCATTGATAAATGCTTTGTGCAGTCGCATGGACGCTACCAGTCTTTGATGCCTGTTTTGGCGACTGCGGAAACAGGCAGGATAATTTTGAATAGTCTCTAAAAAGGAAACGCTATGAACATGAAAAAGTACAACACGATCTCTCGAACTGTCTTGTCCCTATTAGTCCTCAGTTTACTGACAGGATGCGGAGGACAGCGAGAAGCGACAACACGAGCCTCAACGACAAAGTTCAAGTCAACTGAAAACGAAGCTGAAAAAACGGTTGCCATCATCTTTGATCTCTCGGGATCATTCCTACATTTGATGACAGAAGATGGCGTTGCGTATCAATTCACTCTGGCAACGATTGACCGTTTTCTGCGACAAACAATTGGGGAAGAGACCAAGCTGATCATTGCACAAATTTCAGCCTCCCAAAGTCCCCTTCTCTGGGAAGGACGACCACAAGATTTACGACGGCAATTTCCCACTCCCCAGAAATTTCGGGATTTTTTACTCGAACAGGCAGACCCGGCTGGTTCAAGAGTAAATGAAGGCTTGTCATCAACGCTCAGTTATCTCCTCACGCACCGTACAGTCAAAGCGGGAGCGGAGCCAACGGTTTTGGTACTGAGTGATCTGATGGATAACGCACCTGATGGAGCAGATTATGAGAAACAGGTTGTCTCACAGCTCAAAGAACTGGGAGAGAAAGGCGGAGCCGTCGGTCTCTACTACGTCCACCAGTCTGTTTTAACGCATTGGCACAACTGCCTGGAAAATTCTGGATTGAGAGATTACCGGGTGGAATGCAACATCGTTGGACACCCGGAACTTCCCAACTTCGAGTAGTGCCTTTTCAGGCCTTGAATTGATGGTTTGATTTTCATGGTTCGTGCTCCGTTGTCGCACTATCTGATAGTACCAACCCAAAAACAGCAAGGCTTGAAGATGAGATAGTTTTTGACTTCGATCCAGAGAATCCAGTTGGAGTAGTTCCACTGGATTCTCATTCTTCAACATTTACTTTTTGAGTGATTCCATGATTGATGCCTTATTTTATGAAACAGATTTTTTCACGTTACTGATCGCTGCATTCACGATGCTATACATCGGGCAATTTTGCGTGAAGTCTTCATCAACTGCTGATACCTGGGGAAAACGGATTGCTTCTGTCGTATTTCTATACCTGCTCGGTACAGAATTTCTGACGGGCGAGTTTTCTGATCCCATGAGCATTGCCGGGATGGCAGTTTCTACCCTGCTCAAAGCAGGCATGGTTCTCGGTTTAAGCTGGATGATTCTTCCCGTGCCTCTTTCTCTCTATGAACAAACCGTCTGGGAGGGATTTGGCTATCTGAATCGCAGGAAACAATAACGCCAGCGACAAGAAAAACAACAGCGAGAAGAACAGCAACGTCTGGAACAGCAACGTCGTAGTGAAGAAGAATGGAAACGAAACGCTCCCGAGCGGGAACGACAACAACAGGAAAAAGAACAGATGAGACTGAAACAGATCAAAGAGCAACATCGCCGAGAGGAAGTTCGACTTCGTTGTCAATTGTTGTATGACAATCATGCCCATGAGCTGCAAGAAAAACTCTCGCCAGAAGGACTGGAAGCCTATTTCAGCCAATATCTTTCCGATCAACATTCCGCAGAAATGGTCGAGCAACGGGGGGAACTGCTCAAGGAGATGATCGAACAATCTCTCGATCCTCAAACGAGCGATCAACTCGAATTCAACAGCATTCAGGAAATCGCCCTCCACTTCAAAGAACAACGCATCGAAATTGCAAAGCTCGAATACGACAGCATCACCCGTCAAACAATCCAGGCGGCTCTGAGTACACATGAAGACAGTCTGATTCGGACATTTATGTCACGCAAACATTGAACGAAATCCCCTTCTTTTTTCAGGCAATTTACAAAAAGGAAATGACCATGTAGCTGTCTATTTTTGCGTACGGGGTCTTTTTCGCTTGGTTTTTAGCGATTTGGATATTCGGATTGGCTCAGCGGGTTGGAATGGGTGGGGGGTGGGCGGTTTGATGTGCGAGTAATTCTTGTTCAAATAGGGAACGGCCGTTTTTTGTCCAACTTTCGATTTCCAACAACACATTGTTCAGCGTGAACTTGCCAATTCGAGTTTGAAGACTCGCCAATACTGTCACGATAATGCCGCGACGCTTGGCTCCTTTTTCACTTTTACTGCACCGCGATGCTTTACGGATTTCTGCTTCGCGGCGAACATTTCTTTCACTCAAATTATTCGTTGGATCGACTTGCGAATGCTCCACAAAAACAAACAGCTTTTCCAGATTGTTCGCTAACTCTCGCTGAAGGAGAATGAACGTTGCTAAATGTTCGACCGTTGGCTCAATCGGAGGCTCCTGTTTTTCTGCAAACTTTGGCGTGATGACTTTTTCTTCACGACGACTGCAAAGTGCGATGAGGCGATCTTGAAGTCGATTCACTTTTTCGTCGCAACCCTCTTGGTCAGCTTCACAACAACGGCAACTTTTCGCATCGTTGTAGAGCAAGCATAATGAATCGAGAAATTCTGCGTACTCGGTTTCGTTCGGGTTTTGCAAGGCAAGTTTGATCGCTTTGCGAATTAAATGAGCCCAGCAAAGTTGATGTTTGGTGAACATGTTTTTGTAAGCAGCATAATCGTCCGTCACCCCAATTCCGTCGAAAGATTAACCAAGAACGGCGGTCGCTTCACTCTGTTTTCGTGAGACTCCACAACGAAACAAAACGTACATTGAAGTCGAGAATACCCACGTATAGCAGGATTTCTTGCCGATTTGCCAGCCAGTTTCGTCGATGTAAACAACCAGTTGCAAGGCGATCAACTCGGCAATCGTCTCGTATTGTTTGTCCCAGTCGCCCGCCAATTGTTTGAGGAGTGATTCCGCCTGAGACTTCGGCAATTCCAACCCGGTAAAAAAATTCATGACCGCGCAGACGTTGTCTAACGAGATGCCGATCCAGTAATGCAGACAAGCCGAAGTCAAAATGATTTCGATGCCGAATTCGCTGCGATTGGTACGCACTCCCGCAGGCAACGGCAAGTTTTTTGAACTCGGTAAATCGTAAATGTCGTATTGAACATAGATCGCGTGGCCATCAATCATTCGCCAGACAAATTGAGAGCGATGCAACGTACATTTTGCGTGGCTGACATTTTCAGGATAGATCTCAACTTTCTTTGTCGATTGATTCCGTTTAGTCTTGGTTGGTTTTCGTCCCGCTAATTTGCGTGGCTGTTTCGTCTGTTTTACTTTTTTCTTTTGGTTCCGTTCGAGGCTGTAGTTCTCAGCAAAAACAGGTTTCTTGGCCGCCTTGGATTTCGCCTTCCCTTCCAGCAATTCCAGCAGACGTTTAACCTGCGACTCCAGCTTCTCGACTTTGTCCTCCAGAAACTCAATCCTGGCAGCCTGCTCGCGAATAATCTTGTCGCGTGGATCAAAATGAAATCGAAATTCCTTGGCCATCCCCATTCAATAGCAAATATCACCAATTAACGATAGAACAAATAAAATAGACAGCTACATGACCATGATTCCAATCACCATCGGCACAGACCGCGACACGAACGAGAAAATCCATATTGAACCGGATCAGTTCCGCACACATTTTCATCTGATCGGTGCGACTGGTTCGGGGAAGAGTACAGCCATACAGACGTTGCTACGACCAATCCTGATGCAACCACGCTCGGAAATGTGTGCATTATTTCTGATCGATCCGATGGGGAATCTTTCGCGGGATTTATTGGGTTGGATGGTCAACGAACGGCTTTGTCCGCAACATGTGCGGGATCGGCTCGTTTATATCGAGCCAGCACGAGAGGATGTCATCATGCCTTTCAATCCCCTCTCGCATACATCCGAAGCAAATCGGTATTACCAGACGATGCGTTCGGTCGATATTGTCTTGCGGGCATGGGCGGCTCAGGATGTGTCGCAACAACCCCGTCTGTTGCAGTGGACGTACAAGGCATTTTGTGCGGCTGCAATGATGGGGATGCCGATTGCGATGTGCAAGTACCTGTTACACCCCGGCTCTCCCGAGCATGATGCGATCCTTTCGCTCATTCCTGGCGACATCCGTTCGCACTGGTCTGAAATTCTAAATGCTCGCGGCAGTGAAGCAGTCCGCATTTTAGAATCAACTCGCAACCGCCTTGATCCATTCTTTGAATCGACCAATCTGCGAAGAATGTTTGGTTCGACACGCAGTCTGTTTGATTGTGAGCAATTTATCAAGCAGCGAAAGATCGTTGTTCTCAACCTCGGTCAGTACGGCAAGATTCCGGGGTTTGTCGCTGACACCATCGGGGCACTCGCACTCAATTAAATTGTGGAGACCGCCAGCAGGCTTTCCACCAACGAGGGAAAACAGGCGGTTGATCCAACATATATTGTGATGGATGAATTCCAGAAATATGTGTCGGTTGATATCGAGAATGCACTGCCTACAGTCAGGCAAATGGGACTGCGATTGATTCTGGCACATCAATCATTCTCGCAACTGGAGCGGGAAGATGTCGATTTATCACAGATGATCTGGCAAGCACGCAGTCGGCTGATGTTCGCCAATAATGCGATGGATGCAGACATCATTGCCGACGAACTGACAAAGCTGACATTCAACAACATGAAGATCAAAGAGATTCTCACCAGTAGAAAACAGTTGATCGTCGGCTATCGTAAAGAGTGGTTGAAATCAGAATCAAATACCAATACAAGATCGACCGCAAATGTCGAACAGAATTCGACCGGTAGCAGCCAGTCGAGCGGTGAATCTGATCCCCCTGGAACCAGAGGTGCGACAAAATCAAATAATCATGGCAAAAACACTTCCACTTCACGAGGAAAAACGGAAGCTGACAGTTCGGCATCCACGATTGGCTACTCGCAGGCAAATGTTCCGATCCATGATACCTTCGATGAAATCAACAACAAAACCTATCTTAGTTTTGATGAGCAGGCTTTGGAGTGGGGACAAGAGATTCGTAAGCTGCAAACAGGTGAAGCATTCGGCATGTTCGCTGGTGATCCAAATGTTCATACCGTGAAGGTCGATTATTTGCCGCTGTATGAATCGCCTGAATTACGGGAAGCTGTTGATGCCTTGATCGAAAAGAATTTTGAGTCGGATTATTTCATCTCTGCAAGCGAAGCAGATCGAGAAGCGGAACTGTACCGCCAGCAACTTCTGAGTGGAAAACCGATTCAGTTGTCTGAGAATGACTACAGACTCAGGCTTGAAGATAAAGAGGATGAGGAGGGTGATAAATCAGAAGAACTACCTGATCCATTTTGACTGACAATTGCGTGTGTTAAATTCGCTGCTTCACGCAGTGACAGACCGCCATGATCTGAAACTTGTTCGAGTAGATGGTGAAACTGTATTCGTTCGTCTGCTCGGACACCGAATTGAATCAGGTATTGCATGTTGAGTTGATGCTCTGCGTTGATGCGGGCGATATTATCGGTGATTTGTTCATTGAATTCTTCTGCTTGTTTTACAACTGATTCTGCTCGTAGAATTTCTTTCAATCTCAAACGTGCATCCCCTTGCCTGAGAGCGATACCGATTTCGGAGTGAGCAGCGTATTGATCAAAAAAGTTCTTTGCGTAGCTGTCGAGCGGGTTCTTGTCACTGTTCTTGCCGGTGTTGTGGTTTGGGGTGTTGCGCATGAACGTATTTTATGGTGAAATCATAGTCATTGTCACTTGTGCGTTTGCAGTGATTGTGTCGTGGTGTTATTTCACACTTGAATTATGTTTTCTGCCGCCGCAGGCACAATCCGGCGAATGCCGGTTCAATTGGGTAGGCAGGTCAGCCACAAGGCGAGTGCAGATGAATTACATTTATTTTACGTCCGCTTTATTACAGTGTAAAACGTCTCTGAAACCAACTGATTCCGCCACCGTAGATCGGGTCTGGCTGACCGGTTGTGAAATGGTCATTGAATTCGATGAAAATAACTTTTGGAAATGTGTCTGTTCGATGCCTTTAATTTCATAAACTTTTTACCGACCGTTTTAGAAGCCGAGGGGCCCGGTTGAACTGGTTGAATTTATGTGTATTACGGTCTTTAGCCGCCGCAATATCAAACCCGCAGTGCGGGCACAAACAGGCGAATGCCTGTCCGGGAGAGGGGGCCAAGGTATGTCCGGGAGGGGTCGTGGGGCCGGACACCCTGAGTGTTTCGTAAGTTGTTCCCACCCAGCCGTTTAGGGGTCGCCAGGGATTTGAATTCGTGCCTCATCAAACCCTGGCATTATAGATGCGGGTAGAGTGGTTGCCAGTGCTCGATTCTCACACTGGTTTGCCCACAATTGGTCGGTCGTTCCACCCCACGATTCCATCTCTAATGCCAGGGTTATCACCCTCGCAACCCATCGCACGACAGAATATATGAGTGACAAACAATGACAGAATTTCATGGCTTACTTACCTTCATTCCTATCGCCAAGTGCGATCTTGACTCGCCTTTTCACGTTACGATCATCAATACTGACAAAAGTGAAAGAGCGAAAAAGCTCCTCAAGTCTAAACGGCTCCTCCCTTTTGTCGCTGGAAAATTGACTGTAGCATTGCTTGAACTCTGAAAATCTTCTTGAAAACAAGAAATCTACCGTGAATTATAGTAATTTTCCGCTTGACATGTTTTCCTATCCTAATCATAGTTCTGCTCACTTTTTATCAACTAAATCGGCAGTATCGATAAACTGCTGCTATGTTACTGATTCCGATTGGACAAGGATGTCTTCTCACTTCTCAAATTCTGAACGGCTTCCCAAGTTTGTATTGGATAGCAAGCGACGTCTAAGTACCAAAGCTGCATACAAACTCACCGCTTGGCTTTTCGAGCATCGAAATCAAGCGACAGACGTAAGCACAATCTCACATGCGATTCGAGTTCCGGTGAACTATGTACGTACAATGTGTCGACAGCTTGAAATACTGGATATCCTCGCTGAGGAACCACTGCTTAGTCTTCAGTATCGATACAATGTCAACTGCTGGGACGTAGAACTTCAGGCAGCTATCGAGTCGTTACTCATTGATAGCGATGTGGATGGTCTACCAGAGTTTCCTGCACGTCGGGGTTAGTAGGCATAATAAGCAAGTCGAAGTGCTCGCCCTCTTTCAAGCTGTCGATCTGATTGAGGCCGTAAGAATTCTCAGTCCATGGGAGGCTCGAACTCCAGTTTGGATGATATTTTCCAGATTCGGCAAAGACATAGACCTTACCTCCATAATAGCGAACTGTCCTTGCAACATTAAGATTTACGAGAGACGATAACGCAATCCGTTTTTCGGAATCGTTGTATACCCCGCGAGTCCCCACGAGAAACACAGGACGCACACCTTGTTCTGCGAGCATCAGCAACTCACTATCTAATTCGGCTAGATGGATTTCGCGACTATCGGACTTCATTCCATGTTCATCAAGTGTTTTATTAACATAATCAGATTCATATTTATAGTCATAGTCATTTTGCCCGAATTGTTTCTTGCGTGAACACCGGACGACAATAACCTTGCGGTCAAATTGGCCTTGCCGCACAAGAAACTGCATAACATTATGAGAATAGCCGTAAATGATAATCACGTCAGTGGGATCAATGCTGTTATCGCCTTGGGAAGTTAATAGTTGGTGTGTTGCATGTCGAACAACTTCTTCACAGCCCTTTATTCGATCTTCCAAAAAATTCTCTAAATACAAATCTATATCTCCCTTGGAATCAAGATACTGCTTCACTTCTTGGAACAGTAGTCCAACCAGGTAATTGAAAGGATTCAAATCTGATGCATATTGTAAGATTGACTCAATCTCACTTTTTTTGTACTCCGTATGCAAGCGAATGTGTGCCTGTATGATTGTTGCTAGAATACAAGCGAATTCTGATGCCGATGGGCTCATGTTGAGAATATATGGCCAAATTTCCAAAATCCTTTGCTGGACCTGAAGATCACCAAGGCCACTTGCTATATTTATTTCCAACTGCACATCTCGAACAGCAAGATTAGAGTAGTATTGAAGAACTCGCTGTGATCGGACTAATTCATCACGGAGGCTCCCCTCAAAATGATCAAGAATCGGTTTGAAATTTATTTCGGCTGTACCGAATGTACTCGCCGTTCCAGGAATATCGCAATAGATAATAATATTTTTGCTAGCTTGGACTAATTGAATTTCAGATACCAATTGCTCAAGCTTCCATCCTGGGATTCCTTCTGCCATTTGACCATTTAAAAGATTCTTTAAGTTACCAGGTGCACGATGTGATTTGTATTGGCATGCATCAGCCAGTCGTAATATGGCTGCGAGTTCCCGCATGCGAACATTGCCAGATCTGTCAGTCTTTTCGAGGTCTTCAAGTTTTTTTTTTCCGTCGGTGAAAAAGGCAAATCGTGCCCAAAATCTTTTTTTGCTCTTCATCCCAATCAGACTCTTTGCCCCAAAAATTCATTATGAAATCTCTGGCTCGCTCATGATGTATTTTCCGCCTCAACTCCCAACATTTTGAGGTTGGTTCACCATCTCTCATTCCAGGTAAACCGTTAACAAGTCCGATATCATGTAACCAAATAGCAGCGAGCAAGTACATGGACTCTTCAGGTCTTGGATTAAAACTAAAACAGACATTAGGTGTTTCAGTTGTTTCAGGTGTATGAGCTTGTTCATTTTCATTGGGTAGATAAATTAACTGATTCGCGAAATCTTCAATACGATCAGATCGTTCGGAGATAGATCCGTTCAGAAAGGGGTCAACGGTGTACCCGTCATTTTCATCATTGAGTTTTTCCCTAAAAAGGCTTATTGCAAGATCTTTCGCTTGCTCAACTAGCCTTACGCATTTTTCATCTTTTTGAAGTTGCTCATTCAGACTACGAGACTCAGTCATCGTGTGATCTCCTTACCAGTTTTACGATGGTTTTCCTTGAGGCTTCCTACACCCTATGGAAACTCGAACAGGCTGATTGTACAATCACTTCATGATTCCGCAAGTTATATCTGCAAAGAGATCTGCAATGTTGACTAATGGGAAATAACTGTGTTTAGTCAGGTGAATTCAATTCATAAGCCAAACATGAGTACTATTTAAAGAATCAATTATTATGACGCCCCAAGAAATGGTTGATGCCCTCTCCCGATGCACTCCTACTCAGTTTAGCCAAGTATTGTCACGTATGGGACTTGTACGGGAGCATGCTCCAAGCCCACATCTCATGCTTCGCCAGCGGGCTTTGGAACTTGTTCATCTCGCACAGAAACATGATCCTCCAGGATTAACTGCATTGGAAGTTGCGATTAAAGAGATGCAGCTTCAGCAAAGCGAGGTGCCTAAAGTTAAATTACTCCCTGACCCAAAACTTCACATTCCGGAACGTACGATTCTCTTTCTTTCTGCCAATCCGATGCAAACAAGCCAGCTCGCAATTGATACCGAATTCATATCTATCCAAGAAGAGCTTAAAGAGGCTGGTGTCGCAAATTCAATTCATTTGGAAATACAGAAGGCGGTGACCACTGATGATTTAACAAAGTATCTTCGACAAACAAAACCAACAGTTGTGCATTTTAGTGCCCACGGGAGCCCTGATGGCGAGATTGTCCTGACCGATTCTACACAAGCTGAAAAAATGTTGGTAAACGGGGATACACTCGCCGAGCTATTTCAGTTGCTTTCGACAGAAGGTCCCGAGTGCGTAGTGTTAAACGCTTGTTATTCTGAAGCCCTCGCTGAAAAGATTTGTTGCTCAGTCAAATTCGTTGTTGGAATGAATCGAGAGATTGGTGATGAGGATGCACTCAAATTCAGCCTTGGTTTTTATCGTGCAATGGCATATGGGGATGATTATCTTAAATGTTTTAAGTGGGCTTGCAATCAGATTCAATTGAGTGGACTCCCAGATTTTGCAGTGCCGCGACTGAAAACTCAAACAGAAACAATTGCGTTTACACCGAAGGTGCCTGGAGATCGACTGCATGAAACAGAAGAGAATGATTGCGGTGTGGACACGGTACGTCCAGTACGGACATTTTCGTTGTTCGAATCACAATCTGAGGATTTACCAACAGATATAAGCGATGAGCTTCAAAAGGAGAAAAAGGTTCCTTTATGGTTTGGAACAAATCGGAAACCAATCATTGCCAATAACCAATTGATTCGATACGGTGATGAAGTTGACGATCATATCCATTATGGTCACTGCTATGTAGGCATTCCCAAATATCACAGAATTGGTTCGCCAAACGATGGAGTCTGGGCGAGTTTCGTGCGTTTCATCAAACTGTTAGTGACCACAAACAATCGAACACAAGAACCGTGCCTGCTAGACCAACAGGAACTCACTCGAAAGGACTTCTATAA
Organism: Planctomycetota bacterium; assembly: GCA_024278285.1. Lineage (GTDB taxonomy): Bacteria > Planctomycetota > Planctomycetia > Planctomycetales > Planctomycetaceae > Rubinisphaera. The sequence goes on along the minus strand of JAJRTM010000776.1, from coordinate 2,777 downwards.
ATCTACTCAAAAACACTTAAATCAATTGGAGCCTACCCAGAAGCATGGTCTTATTTTTATTCATGGATATAACGTGAATTTCGAAGAAGCTGCGACCCAAGCGGCTCAACTTTGCATGGACATCAACATACCGTGTGCGGCAGCATTTTTCAGTTGGCCATCAATGGGTCGCCTTGATACGTATATGGTGGATGAGGAACGAATTGTCGCCAGTGAAATGCACTTGACAGAATTTCTACATGATTTTGCCAGGTATTCGGGAGCAGAACGGATCCATGTGATTGCCCATAGTATGGGAAACCGTGGCTTATTACGCGCCTTGATGGCATTAGCTCACAACGAAGAATCGAGGCTTTTCGACAACGTGGTTCTCGCTGCGCCAGACCTAAACTCGCACCTATTCCGCCATAACGCGAATGCGTATCGAAAAACTTCAGCTAGAACCACCATGTACGTTTCCCAAAAAGACCGGGCATTGGCACTTTCGCATGCACTTCACGACAACATCCGAGCGGGCTTCGCCCCCCCCTTCACAATCGTGAAGGGGGTGGACACAATTGATTCAACATTTGTTGATCTATCTTATCTGGGCCATGGCTATTTCGCTGGTGCTCGGCCCATATTGGCTGATATATATTACTTGCTGGCACATAATCATGCCCCAAATGATCGTTTCGGAATTGAGCGAGCAAATGGTGAGGAACCATCATACTGGCAATTCAAACCTTGATGAATATCCCAGGGCCTAGCTCCGTTTGAAAATTTCTCCGCTTGCTAAATACCACGTCAATAAATAATCACAGGAACTTAATCCATAGTGACGAGACATGAGCTTGGGATTATTGCAGTCTGTGATTCTTCGGCGATATCGTTCACTTTCAAAAATTAATTGAAACAAAAATATGGAAAAATGTTCTTGACAATTTCTGCCAATTGGGTACAAATGACATATCGACCTTTCGAGGTTGCCTCCAGTTGACAGCTTCTCCGTTCCGGTCGCAAGACTGTGAAGAGATTTTGCCTGGTTGTAATTTTCATCCTTCGGGATCGTTTTACCGAGCACTCCACCTTTCGGAGTATCGCTCGGTACTTTTTTTCTGCGACATCTTTTATTGCAAAAAGTGTTTTTCACTTTCTGCTACCGCAGTTTCAAGGCAGCGAATGCTGCACGATCACTGGAGTTGATGATGATTGTTACTGAAAATGATATTCAGATTCTGGCATTGCTTGCCAAATATTACGTCCTGACTCGGGAACAAATTCAACGACTTTGCGCCCCTCATCTGGTTTCAGGCCGTTCACTTCGTCGCCGAATCATGAAACTTCGGCAGGACGATTATCTTTTCAGGCACCGGGTACCGGTTGCATTGCCTGGAAAGTTTGGAGCAGCACCCGTTTATTATCTGACTAAAAAAGGAACAGAACTGCTCGCGTCCTGGTTTGATGATGAGCATTTTCTCGCCACAAAACCCCGGCATCCCCGTGTCGATCATCTGAATCATTGGTATGCCATCATCGAAACTCGCATTGTGATCGAACAGGCAATCGCATTGCAGGACGAAGTGAAGCTGGAACGCTGGGTGAATGAATGGGAAACTGCCAATAAAGCAGACCATGAAAATGATCAATTCTACCTGCATACTAAACTGAATCAGAATCCCCCACTCTCCTGTTCACCCGATGCAGCTTTTGTATTGTCACTGCGTGGTCACAAAAAAGTCTTTTATCTGGAACAGGATTTAGGCACCAGTTCACCAAATCAGGTCGCTGCCCGGAAGACCAAGGGGTATGCAGAACTGGCAAATCGCAATCTGCACCGCAAGCATTTCCCGGAAACAACGCTCGATAATTTCAAGGTTCTCTTCGTCACAACCACATCTTACCGCTCTCAAACGACGGCAGAGAAAATCAGGAAAAAGCCACGCCCCGATTTATGGCTCTGCATCGACCAGCACGAATTGACCCCCGAATCGTTTTTACACGGAAAAATCACTTGGAATCACAAAGGCGAACGAGGTTCAATCGTCAAACCAGCGTAGCTGGTCTGTTCTGATCCCGGAATGAAATAGAAAACCTTTTGAGCCGACGTAATCTGTAAAGAGATTGGATGCAAAGCCCAAGTACAATGATCGATTTGATGCGACCACACCAAACCGCTGTTGATTGTGACCCATCTGCTCAGGGGCAGACATGGTCACATCGGCAGGGTGTGGGATTTTGTGATGGCTCAACTTCTATGGTAGAGTCATCCCCTTTTAGTTTTGTTCCCCTTTTTACTATGTCAGATAAAACTGATTCCAACAAGCCCGTAAAGTCATTCCGACTTCGCGGCATCACTGCCAGCATCTTCGAAAATGTTTCGGATGATACTGGAAAATCGTTCTACAAGGTAACGCTTCAGCGTTCCTACAAGCAGGGCGATGATTGGAAATCGACTAACAGTTTCGGTCGTGATGATCTTCCTCTTGTTAGTTTGCTCACCAAGCAAGCCTGGGAATTCATTTTAAATACCGAATCAAACAGTCAGAAGGAGAACAAATAGTTTTGAGTTTGTTTGAAACGGGTTGCCCTGACGACCCGTTTCACTCCTTCCCATTTGGGAAGCGAAGCCAGGCGACATCGGCTGTGTTCAGCCTGCCGTGACTCACTGGCTGTATGAGAACCAGAATAATATCTGAGGAGCAGGCAAATTTCGCCTGGCTTCTCAACTTTCCTTTTGTTTTAGGCAGCCATATTTGGATGAATATTGACGGTTCAATCAGGGGACGTCAGACGAT
>JAJRTM010000775.1 GCA_024278285.1 Planctomycetota bacterium | reverse complement strand
TCTCAATTCAACGCTGCTGATTATGATTTGACAAACAACGAACCATTAAAAATCGGGTTCGGCTCTCACGATTATTTCAACGGCAAGATGAAAAATATGAGAATCTACCGAACTGCACTCTCGGAAGCAGAAATAAAGAAATTGCAGCAAATTGACAAGTGAAGATAGCACCGCAGGGCTTTACTGACTGATTTGAGTGGTACAACCCATAAGAGTTTGTACATTGGTTCCAATAAGATTGAACAACACTCTTTTGTTTCGTCTTCATCTAAGCTAATATTTTAATAGACTGTTTACGGTCGCTTAATCTCACATTTATAAAAAAATAAAGAGTTGCCCTCTGCGTGCCCGGCTTCTGACTGTTTTTCGAAGTTGTTGAGGAGGAACTTTGCTGACTTGACATACATCCAATGGACTTCAGTTCTTCGAAAAGACTCGCCAAAGAATTGGTGAAAATGAAGCTGATCGAAAAAGAGCGGGTACGCGAGTGCCTGCGTCTGCTCGATTCCTCCCGTCGTAAGGGATCCGATCTGCTACAAATTTTGCTTGATCAACACGTGCTTACCCCATTTCAAATTGAGAGTATTAAACGGCTCGATACCGGTATTCTTGTTTTGGGGGGCAATAAGCTGCTTTATGCCAACGCTGCGGGAAGTTTTGCGCGTGTTTACCGGGCGGAAAGAATTGAAGACGGGAAAACAGTCGGCGTGAAAGTTCTTCGCCAGCGCTGGGTGAATGATCCAGCAACCGTCGATCTGTTTCGGCGTGAAGCTGAGTTGGGCCAAAAGCTGAAGCACCCGAATATAGTTCCCATTTATGATATTGGTCACAAGGAAGAATACTATTTTTTTACGATGGATTTCGTACAAGGGGGAAACCTGAAAGACTTTGTTCAAATTCGCAAACAGGTTGAACCACTTGAAGCAGTAAAATATACGATCGACATGGCTCGTGGTTTGGAATATGCGTTAAATCAGGGGGTGACTCATCGCGACTTGAAAATGACCAACGTACTGTTCAGTGTCGATGGAGTCGCCAAGTTGATCGATTTCGGTTTAGCGACCGATGAAGAAATGATTAAAAGGCATGGGGATACGGGCATTCAGCAAGCGTTGGAATACTCGACGCTTGAAAAAGGAACCGGAGCGCCGCGTAATGATCCTCGTAGCGACCTGTTCTTTCTGGGGACAATCATGTACGAAATAATTTTGGGGCAGCCGCCTTATCCTCGAACACGTTCTCGCGAAGAACGCAAACAGATTACCCGCTATCGTAATATTCGCCCTTTAAGCGATGCGATCCCTAATTGCCCGCGATATGTTTCCAGCATTGTCGATCGCCTGCTGCATATCAATCCGGATGAACGCTATCAGTCGCCAAGTGAAGTGTTGCAGGATCTCACGGTCGCTTATCAACGCCTAACCAAAGAAACTGGAAGTGGCCTGTCTGTTGCAGCGGGAACCAAAGCAGGTGCTGATTCAGTTTCTTATTCGACTATTCTTTGCGTCGAAAAGCGAAATAAGGAACAAGACATTCTTCGCGATTACTTTTCACACCACGGCTATCGCGTTTTAATGATGGCTGAGGCAAGCCGGGCAGCCCTGCGGGTACAAAGTAACCCCCCTTCCCTTCTACTTTTAATGGCGATGAATTCGAATGAAGAAACGACAGATGGGTATAATCAATTGATTGAATCGGCAGTGAATCATCATGTTCCGATGCTGGCTGTTGTGAACGATGAAGAATCTGGCTTACATGTCCCACCAGGCAATCAGGATATGATCAGTATCTGTCCTCAACCGATGTCGCTACGAGAAATGAGAACGGAAATAAAATCTTTAGCTAAAAATAATGATATCAAATTGCAGTTGAAAGCAAACGACAAGTAAGCACCGCTCGAACAATTACTGTCCGGTTTCATCTATTTTGTTTGGCCAAAGGCCTCTTTCACCATAGCCTGGGGCAACGCCCCAGGTAAAATTATTTGATTGCTCTTTTTGGCTGAAAGCCATATTCAATGCCTTTGTTTATGGCTTTCAGCCAAAAGGTTGACGACTTATCTGTTCCTGGGGCGTTGCCCCAGGCTATGATGATTTTGGCCTTCAGCCAAGAAAACAGAACATCGAGGTTACGACAGTTATTGTTCGAGCGATCCTAAGCATCGGGCAAACAATTCTGTCGTAACTGTTTTGTGTCTTGCAGGATGGTGTGTTTGCCCCCATCTTTGCGTGCCGAGTTGTGATCAATAACAGGATAAAGTTGGAACGAGTCGTTACTATTCAGACTGTAGGGTCTGCTATCGCGGACCACCGCACGAAATAGCGGGATCCACTTCCCAGTGTGGTCCGCAATAGCAGACCCTACGGCTCAACGATACAACACTAATTGTTGGGCGATAATTTTTTAGAAATGCAGATTATTATGAGTGATGTATTGAAGTTAGCTGTGAATGGGGCAGGCGGACGAATGGGGCGGCGGATTGTCGCGCTGGCTCAGGCGGATGCCGGGTTTGATGTTGTGCTGGCGCTCGATTCTTCCGCATCGCCATTGTTGGGGCAGGATGCTGGCGAATTAGCTGGCGTGGGAAAAATTGGCGTCCCCATTACCAGCGAAGTGACCGAGCATGTTGATGTCATGATCGACTATTCTGTTCCCGCTGCCTGTGTTGAAATTGCAAATATCTGTGGCGAACGATCTATTCCACTTGTTGTTGCGACCACCGGATTAACCGAAGAACAAAAACAAACCGTCTTAGTAGCCGGGCAGACAACACAATTAATTATCGCCCCCAACACAAGCACCGCAGTCAATCTGGCGATGAAATTGGTAGAAGATGCCGCCCGTGCGTTGAAAGATCTCAATGATGGAGTTGATGTTGAAATTGTCGAAAGGCATCACCGTTTCAAAGAAGACGCACCAAGCGGAACAGCGTTACGGTTCGGCGAAATTGTCGCGGAGCAGCTTGGGCAAACCGATCACGTTCATGGTCGGCACGGCTTGGTCGGGCAGCGAAAACAATCCGAAATTGGATACCATGCGTTACGAACTGGCGATAACGTTGGCGAGCATACCATCGTATTCGGCATGATGGGAGAGACGCTCGAAATTCACGTCCGCGGACATACCCGCGACAGCTACGCCTTCGGCGCCCTCAACGCCGCCCGGTATCTCGTCACACAAGGACCAGGCGTTTACAATATGAATGACGTACTTGGATTTTAATAAAATTTGATGACAAGGTAATAGAAATTTATGGGATTACTCAGCGAATTGTCAACAGCCGTAGGGTCCGCTATTGCGGACCACCGTATGAAATAGTAGGCCCCACTTTCCAGCGTGGTCCGCAATAGCGGACCCTACAGACCACGTAAATTCCTGCAAAGCCAAACATCGCTGAAT
>JAJRTM010000774.1 GCA_024278285.1 Planctomycetota bacterium | reverse complement strand
ACGAGCCAAGGCGTACAAGCGGAAAGAGACATCGCTGCATCTGGAATACGGCGAAAATCTGGAATTGAAACTTGGTGTTCCTGATAAACTCAAGCCGGATGCCCATGGCGTGATCGGTCCGATTCAAAACGCCTCCATTACTGATTTGCACGATTTGTTCCAGCGAATCAGCAAGCTTCAAAAGATCGGTCACGATGTCACGATCTACCCCGATGCAGAAGAATTCATTCAAAAGAAACTCTTTCAGGAGCGGATCGATAAATTAGTGCAATCGATTCGTGTCGATCCGGAAAAACATCCGCTGCGAAAAAGTTTACTCAAAGCGGAACTGCTTCCTTATCAATTGGATGGTATTGCATTCGCGGTTGGTGCGGGGCGGGCGATCCTTGCGGATGACATGGGACTCGGAAAAACGATTCAAGGAATTGGCGTGGCAGAACTGCTGCGGCGAGAAGCGGAAATCAGCCGTGTGCTTGTGATTTGCCCGGCTTCATTGAAATCGCAATGGCGAAACGAAGCCCATAAATTTGGCGATTTAAGTTGTCAACTGGTCATCGGAAAACCGGAGGAACGAGCCGAGCAATACAATAACGGTGCCTTTCTTACCATTTGCAATTACGAACAAGTGCTTCGCGATCATCAACTGATCGAAGATGTCCCCTGGGATTTAATTATTCTCGATGAAGGACAGCGCATCAAAAACTGGGAAGCGAAAACGAGCCGGCTGATTAAATCGCTTAAATCGACTTATGCTTTAGTGCTGACGGGAACGCCTCTCGAAAATCGGCTGGATGATCTTTATTCCATCGTGCAGTTTGTTGACGACAGACGGCTCGAACCAGCGTACCGCTTTTTCAACAGGCATCGCGTGGTGGATGACAAAGGGCGTGTGCTGGGCTACAAAAACCTGACCGATTTGCGGGAAACACTCCGACCGATTTTACTACGCCGAACACGCGGCTCGGTCATGAAAGAACTTCCCGAGCGAACCGACGAAGTGATCCGCATTACGCCGACTGACGAACAGGCTGCGATCCATTATGGACAGATCACTATTGTCAATTCGATCATTCATAAAAGCTACCTGACCGAAATGGATTTGATCCGATTAAGGCAAGCCCTGCTCATGTGCAGAATGGTCGCGAACGGAACCTATCTGGTCAACAAGGAAGAACCAAATTATTCAACGAAGATGGAGGAACTGGAACGACTGCTTGGCGAATTGTATCAGGAAGAAGATCGCAAAATCATTCTTTTCTCTGAATGGACAACACAGTTAGACCTCATTGAAAAATCTCTTGTCAAAATGGGACATGCTGGAACTTATGTTCGGCTGGATGGTTCTGTTCCGCAGAAAAAACGAGAGGAAATCGTGCATCAGTTTCAAAACAATCCTGATTGCCGATTAATATTGATGACCAACGCCGGGAGTACCGGGCTGAATTTGCAGGCGGCGAATACGGTGATCAATGTCGATCTTCCCTGGAACCCGGCTATTCTGGAACAACGCATCGGTCGCGCCCATCGCATGGGCCAAAAACGCCCGGTGCAGGTTTTCATCCTAGTGACAGAAGATACCATGGAGGAACGCTTGTTGACAACGCTTGCTTCCAAACAGGAACTTGCTCATGCGGCACTTGATGTCGAATCGGATATCGATTCGGTTGATCTTGTCAGCGGGATGCAAGAATTGAAAAACCGTCTGGAAGTGCTGCTTGGTGCGTTGCCGGAAGCTCCCGTTGATGTCAGTGAACAATTGAAAAAAGAGGAAGAAGCCAGACGCTTCGCCAGACGGGAACAGATTTCCGCTGCCGGCGGCGAACTACTCGGCGCCGCCTTCAACTTCCTTGGCGAATTACTTCCCGAAGCGAAGGAAACAGTCGCTTCGAAAAAAGTTGCTGATCAACTTCGAAAGAATTTCGAACAATGTATCGAACGAGACGAAACCGGTGCAGCGAAATTAACCGTCACGTTAAGTGATCCGACTGCGTTGGATAATCTCGTCAACACTCTTGCCCGTTTAATGAACAATTCAAATGGCACCGAGACCAAATAGTCAGGCTCTTATCAATGAAATGCTGCGTAAAACTGGTAGGATATTTTGATGAATCGTAGGTTAGGCTTTCCAGCCTGACAAATATGGTTTCCAAAATAATCACTCTCTGGTTGACCAGTGAACTCTGAATTATTAATTGAAATATCAGTGCAATTCGTGCTCAGGCTGGAAAGCCTAAGCATCGACTAAACAATAACTGTCGCATCTTCCGTTTGCATTTCACTGGGTTACGCCCAACAGATTCTACACGATGACAGATAATTCGTTTAACGGCAAGCCGAAGGCGACTGTGTAAGCAGGTATGCTTTACTCAAAGGGTCAAAAACCACGCTCTACTTGCCATTAAATAAGATGTCCTTTATTGTCCATGCACGGTCTTGCAGGGAAGAATTGAAGCCGTCATCACTCTGGATTTTACTTGAGGCGATTGATATTGCTTCACTGAACAACAAGCCTTCATGGTCCAGCTTACCTACGCAGTCGCCTTCGGCTTGCCGTTAAACACAATACCGTTCATGTTTTCATAAGTCGCGACTCTTGCTAAGGTTATGTTTGAACTAAAACAAACACCAGCAAGGAGTCGCGATATGTTTGAGCAAGGTTGCTCCCGTTTGCCTGCGGATGAGAGTGGGCGTATT
>JAJRTM010000773.1 GCA_024278285.1 Planctomycetota bacterium | reverse complement strand
TTCTGACCGCTGTAACCAAAATGATACTTTCCTATAATTTGCGAGCCGTTCGCAAATTTTTACCGTGAGTAATACAGATTGAGCAGGCTCAAGATATAAATGGTCATTTTCTCCAGTTCCGCGTCATTATTCATGCGGGGTGCACATTGGGGTTTGCGCGGTAAATTGAAAGATGTAGCTACGCTCGCCAGAGCGTGGATTCGTTGGATATCTATTTTCCACCGTCTGGCGACGGTAGCTACAGGCAATAGGCAAATCCCAATGCACACCCATTCATGCGGTGGACCTGAAGATTAAACTTGCAAGCAGACGCAGTAAACGATACATTGCGTTTAGATTTTTCACATTGCCACAATTATCATCGAGAAAACGTGTTTTCGGGTGACGTATGCGGGTCGAGCAGCAAATAAGACTACTTGTTTTGCTGTCCCTATTTTCGATAGGGATCTGTGTGCCTGCGGTCTGTTTTGCCGGTCATGGTGAAGACGACAAAACTTCGTACAACGAAGTTGAGGAATGTGAACAGAGGGAAAATCTGGAAAGTGCCGAGTTGGGTACTGCTCTGACGTCATTTCATGCTTTCAGCGTTTCTCTGTATCCCTCTGTAGAATGTGTGCTTGCGAAAATTATTCTTGAGCCGGAACAGACTTGCTATTGTGCTGTTGGCTCTCGCGCTCCTCCGTTGGGTTACTGAGCCCTCCTTGCGTTTAACCTACGCGTAAGCCAGACGAATTCATTATTCGTGTTCAAGCTGCGACCGCAGTTTGTGGCCTTTCTTCCTGCTAGACAGCTTAACTTTGTACGTCTTTAATGTCGTGGAAACTGATTATTACTTTCCATTGCATTTGTCTATAATTAAAGCTGTTTGCCCCTCAAAAAGCAATAAGTCGAACGGCTTGTTTCTTACCTGGACCATTTGAGTACCTGCTGCTGCTGTTGAATGAATCAATATGGAAAATGTAATCGATCAGACTAAAAAGGCAGTCCCTGACGAGGCTTGCTTAAAAGTTCAACAGATGATTGAGCATGCAGCTCATTTGCTTCCTGCACAAGGGCCGATTGATGTTTTCGTACATCATAATACACTGCATGCTTTCGAAGATATTCGTTTTGACCAGGCGGTGATGAAAGGTCACGAAGTTTACGGATGCGAACCGTATCTTTCGGAAGAGCGTTACCGGGCAGAACTGAAACGAGGGCGATTCAATAAAGATGATCTGTTTGATGTATTATTGGATGACTTAGGGGATGAGGCGCATGTACTGATCGGTTTTATGGGTACGCGATTTCACTTGCGGCTTGCGATGCTGGAACATTCATTGCATACCGGACCGGTGGCAGAGTTGCGCTGGGTGATTACCGAAACAGATGCACTGAGCCGATTCCGTCAAGAAGCATCGGCAGAAACAAAATCTCGAATGGTCGAGCAAACCCGGCGTTGGGTGATGCGAGATTTACAGAACGGAAATGATGAAGCCGACCCGCATATTAAAACGGTTGTCAAGAATTTATTCGAACGGTTTAATGGTTCGCGAATCGATTCCTGGAACGAGCATGTCTGGGAGGCCTTTACGCTGCATCTGTTGTGGGAAGTTTGCTACATCGGGGCAGAATCAACCAACGGATTCGCACTATCGGTTTCACCGAAACTGCGTCACTGTGACCTGCTTCTTGAAGCGACCGGCTTTGATATCGACAATTCTGTAAACGAGATACTGATCCGTTTTTGTGCAGCGTTTCTTGATCAGGGGTTTTCAAGTTGGGCACTTCCGCAGCGCGACGCTGGTTTCTTTGCGGCTTTTCATTCGATGTACTCTTCCGGAAAAACGATGGAATGGTGGCTCAAAGGATTGCCTGCAGAGTTAAAACGGATTGAACAGGAAAAGATGTCGCCGTTGGATGTTATCGCAGATTCGCTGCAACAACTTGGTCTCCCTGAAGAAGAACACGAGGCGTACATCTCTCAAACATTACTGGCGCTGCGTGGTTGGGCCGGAATGATTTGGCAGATGGAAACCAATGCCGAATGGACCGTGCGACCTGCACCAGAGGGGACGCTCATTCAATATCTAGCTGTGCGGCTACTACTGGAACGTTTTGCGATTTCTGCTTTTTATCGACAGGAAACTGGAAGTAGTATTCCGCTTGATAAAATTCGTCTTGTGCTGAAAAAACAACGGGATCAAACGGCTTTTGTCAGTGCAGATGAAAGAGCGTATCTGCTGTTTCAGTTGGCACAATTGCGCGGCTGGAATCCTTGTGAGTTACATCATCAAAACAAGGAAGCGTGGACGAGACTAATTAGGGAAATCGTAACCTTTGACGGTTTTGAAAGAAGGCGAATTTATCACCTGGCTTACGAACGCAGGTACCGGCATCAAACACTCGACGCGGTTTCTGTGCTTGCCAAACAGGCGCGCGATACCCGTGTGAAACCTGGAGAAGCTGACAGGCCGTTGTTCCAGCTAATTACCTGTATTGATGACCGGGAAGAATCTTTCCGCAGGCATCTTGAAGAGGTTGTTCCCGCGTGTGAAACGTTGGCAGCAGCAGGTTTCTATGCTGTTGCAATGTATTTTCGCGGTGTGACCGATGCCCATTTTCGTCCGCTTTGCCCGGTCAGTATTAAGCCGGATCATTATGTGACCGAAGAGGTTGCTTATTCGCTGACTGCGACAAGTCAATCTCGTGAAGAAGCGAGGCGGATGCTGGGGGCAGCTTCACATCGCTGGCATTTGAGAAGTCGTTCATTATTTGGAGGGATTATTACCTCGGTGCTTGGTTCGTTGGCTTCCATTCCGATGGTGACTCGAATTTTGTTTCCTCGAACAACCGCCCAAGCCAAAAAACTTTTCGGCAGTTTGATTCAACCCCCAACCGTAACAGAATTACATCTGCATCGAGAAGCAGAAACTCCCGGTCCTGATGAAAGTCAACTTGGTTACAGTCTTGATGAAATGGCGGATATTGTTGGACGAATTTTGCATGACATCGGACTGACTGAGAATATGTCCCGGCTGATTGTATTTGTCGGGCATGGTTCAGGGAGTCTGAATAACCCGCATGAATCTGCTTACAATTGCGGTGCCTGTAGCGGTGGGCGTGGCGGTCCGAATGCTCGCGCCTTTTCAAAAATGGCGAACGATCCTCAAATTCGCAAGATGCTTGCAGAACGGGGATTGGAAATCCCTGATGATACCGTCTTTATTTCTGCTTTTCATAATACGTGTGACGAAGACGTTATTTACTACGATCTGGACAGTATTCCCCGTTCACACCGAAAAGAGTTTGAACAGGTGAGAGACTATATTGTAGAAGCCCGTGCCCGGAATGCTCACGAACGATGCAGACGATTTGAATCGGCAGATTTAGCGATGCCCATTTCAAAAGCATTGGAACATGTGGAAGGGCGAGCCGAAGATCTTTCCCAGGCAAGACCAGAATATAATCATGCGACCGATGCACTTTGTTTTGTCGGTCGCAGAGACTGGAGCCGGAACTTGTTCCTGGATCGCCGGGCGTTCCTCACTTCTTATGATCCGACACAAGACGACGAACAGGCGAGTATTCTGGCAAGAATCCTAGCGGCTGCGGTCCCGGTTTGTGCCGGGATCAATTTAGAATATTACTTCTCGACCGTCGATCCCGATGGATACGGCTGCGGCTCGAAATTGCCTCACAATGTGACTTCGCTGCTCGGAGTGATGGAAGGAGCCGCCAGCGATATGCGACCGGGACTCTCCAGGCAAATGGTCGAAATTCACGAGCCGGTTCGAATTCTATTCGTCATCGAAACAACACAACAACAAATACTGGGCATTATGAACGATAATCCCACGATTGATATTCTGGTTCGCAATGAATGGTTGCAACTGGCAATTCTCGATCCTGACTCGGCAGAAATTCACGTTTTCCACAAAGGAGAGTTCCAACTGTACAATCCCGAAACAACACAATTGCCTCAAGTGGAAAGTTCGTATGAATGGTATCGCGGGCAACGAGATCATCTTGGATTCGCACAAATTGCTTCCTCGCAACAGGAATCCCCTCCGGTGAAGCAGACTGATAACACAAACGACGGGGAGGTTGCCTGATGGATTTGGATTCTATTTTCAACGGACTTGGGGTTATTGTATTGGTCATGCCAGCCCTGCTTCTTGTCGTAATAGGCTTGATGGCGCTGGTCAACCGCCCGTTAAGCGAAACGATGATGGCTCACTGGACAGAGGCCACCGTTTCTGTTGCGTTACTAGCTGCACTTGGTATTCTCGGATTGATGATTTACAGCGGTCAGCGTTCTGTCCCTGTCGAATTAGGGAACTGGGTGGTCATTCCCGAGCAGCATTTTCATTTTCACCTGCGATTTGTTTTCGATCGGCTTTCAGTCCCTTTTGTGATATTAACGCTGGTGCTGGTCGGTACGATTGGTGCATTTGGAAGACGCTATCTGCACCGCGAACCCGGTTACGGGCGTTTCTTTCTGTTTTACGCCGTGTTTTTACTCGGAATGGTACTTGCTTCGCTGGCCGGGACGATTGAAACGTTGTTCATCGGCTGGGAACTGGTTGGGCTTTCTTCGGCGTTGTTGGTCGCTTATTTTCACGAACGTCCTTCACCAGTGGTGAATGGAATGCGTGTCTGGGCGATTTATCGCATTGCAGATGCTGCCTTTCTGGTTGCAGCGCTGGCACTGCATCACTTAACCGGCGGGGGTGATTTTTCCGGCTTGATGGGAACCGAACCGTGGCCCCACGGGACAGCATCGTTAACCGAAGTGCAGGCGTTATTTGTCGGATTATTATTACTTGTTGCAGCGGCTGGGAAATCGGGAATGGTTCCGTTTTCCGGCTGGTTGCCTCGGGCGATGGAGGGGCCGACTCCTTCCAGTGCCGTTTTTTATGGGGCACTTTCGGTTCACCTGGGAGCCTATTTACTGTTGCGTGTCAGCCCACTTCTAGATGTTTCGATGACGCTGCGAATTTGTGTGATCGCGCTCGGTTTAACATCTGCCCTGTTTGGCGCATTGGCGGCTCGGGTTCAAAGTGATATCAAAAGTGCATTGGCGTTTGCTTCACTTTCGCAGGTCGGGATTATCGTGGTCGAAATCGGACTTGGATTACGATACATCGCGCTGGTTCACATTATCGGTCATGCTTGCCTAAGAACTTTGCAACTTCTGCGAGCCCCCACGATGCTTCGCGATTATCACAC
>JAJRTM010000772.1 GCA_024278285.1 Planctomycetota bacterium | reverse complement strand
CAGACGCGATGCGTCTGGGCCATCCAAAAATGCGACAGTAATTGTTGACCGATGCTAATTTTCCTTCACCGGATGATTTTGCAACCATCGGTCTGCGAAGCTTCGCAGTTCGTTAATGCGGGGTAAGCCGATGGTATCTTTCGCATTCTCGCTGAGCCAGTCCAGATCTTTGTAGGCGATTTCTGCTCGTTTGCCACGAATATTCAGCAAGGCTCTGAGGTAGCGGTTTTCCGCTTCATGTTCGGAATCAACCAGAACCAGCAAATTGGTGTATCGTAGAATGTCATCAAAGTCTTCTTTTGATTCTGCGATTCCTTTTAGATTGCGTATCATCCGTAAAAAAACATCGGCGACAGATTGCGGCAAAAGATAATCGTCATTCCAGGGTCTTCCCGTTTGAATTTCAACACGGGTTACCATATCGACCGGGCTGAGGATCACCCCTTTTTCGAAGACATCAATCACATCGCCCGGCTTGTTATCAATATATTGCTGCACAACAAAATGCCCAGGCAAGCCGACTCCCCGAATATCAAGCTTCAATTCTTTGGCAAGTGACATATATAAAACCGAAAGTGAAATAGGCAGGCCTTCTCGATCATCGATTACCTCGTTGAGATAGCTGTTCGATTTACTATAAAAGTTGGTCGTGCTGCCATGGTAACCATACTCCTGAAAAAACAGGCGGTCGAATTCTTTTCGCCGTTGTTTCGGGTCGGTCAGTTCTTTAGGAATACTCGTGCGAATTTCTTTGGCTAATCGAGAAATTGCATTCTGATAGCTTGCAACATCGACTTCTGCATTGTCGAATCGTGCTAACAACAACGCCAGTTTTTCCAGCCGAGGCTTCTTCTGCTTCAGCTCTTTGGCAATCTGTAAAGAGAGACGATGTTCGTGAGCCAGGCGATTTAATTGACGCAAGTTTCTTGCCCGTTGTTCTAACTCTCGTGCTGCTTCTTCCAGATTGACAGAACTGTTTTCCGGGAATTGGCTGATTTGCTCCACCGTTTTCGCAGAGAGTAATTGCTTGTTGCTATTCTCCTTCAATAAAGATTGCAAACGTGCCGCGATTTTTTTATCGAGATGATGATCAGCGATTTTTTCAGCAACTTGAAAATCCCGAAACATCGCAACAGTACTTCGAAATCTCGCCAGGCCGACTTTCCCTTTGACGCGAACACCATCTCGCAAGTCAAAGATCAAATGGTCATTACAATAACATTTGATACGGGTTCCCTCGACAGAGACTTTAAGGAAATTCCATTCCCCCGGATGATAATGTGTTGATGAAGCCTCTTTGAGAACGTGCCAGTTAAAAACATCTGTTCCATCGAACCGGCTTATTCGTAACCGGGAATTGCTCGGATAAAAACCGTAGTGCCGTTGTTGATTATCGGTTTGAAAAACCAAACCGGCTGCCCCGGCTTCATCTTCCAGCCGAACCGAAACCGCCACTTCATACTGCTGAGGTTTTTCAGGAGGTTGTTGCCAAAGGCAAATCGCTCGCCCGCCAAATCCTTTTCCCAAACCAGAAACATGAATCCGACCTGCCCGCTGCCTCCACATCGCAGGATCAAATGGATGCCAAAGGTGAGAGTCGATCGCTCCAATCGTCATCCAGCGATTCATCGAAACCGGATGAGGATTTTTCAGCAACCGTTTAAGGTCCACGACCGGCATCGCAAAGCCGATCGAATCGGTCGAGGCACTTTTATAAGTGATGATCCCCAACACTTCTCCCTTCTGGTTAAGTAACGGCCCGCCACTATTCCCAAAATCGATTGGCATCGAAACCTGAATCAGTTCTCGTCCATTAATTTCCTGATAGCCAGAAACAACTCCCGTGACCAACGTATCTTTTAAGCCATTCGGGTGACCAATAGCCGCGACAATCTCTCCCTGTTCTGCGGTCCCGCCCAACGGGATGACCTTCAGGATTGATTGATCCAGACTAGATGTATCGATCTGTAAAATTGCCAGGTCCGCATCTCGTTCAACCGCATGAACCGTTTTGACCGCAACGCTTGTTCCATCTTGAAACTTGACACGGATCAAACGAGCCTCGCCGATGACATGTAAATTGGTCGCGATCAAACCCTTGGCATCAATCACAAATCCAGTTCCGATTCCCAACTCTCGGCCATCTCTCCCCAAATGGGCAACGGTCACAATCGAGGGACTCGCCTGCTTGGCCAGTTCGACAAAAACAGACGGAACCGTTTTCGTTTCTACAGTTTTCGTTTCTGGAGTAACCTTCCGCGTTTCTTGTGGAATCTCTTCAGCACTCAACGAAGAGGCGAATAAACTAAACACGCAACTTAATGAGAAAGCAGACAATAAAAGAAAGCGGGCAGTCATCATACATTGCTTTCTGTAAAGAAAGGTTTGATCGAGATTTCCGGCTGGTTCTGTCGTCATTGAAAAGCGATCACACAAGAGTTCAAACGTCTTTTGTTATCATTAAACTTACCCCGCAGAAACTTCAGCCGCCATTTCGCCTGCGTGATAACTGGAGCGAACGAACGGGCCGCTGGCGACCATCGAAAAGCCGAGCTTTCTGCATTGTTCGCCCAGTTCATCGAATTCTTCCGGCGGAACAAATCGTTCCACCGGTAGTTGATCGGCTGAGGGTTGCAGGTATTGTCCGATTGTCAGCAGGTCGCAGCCGACGGCTCGCAAATCTGCACAAACTTCCAAAACCTCTTCCATCGTTTCGCCCAGGCCGAGCATCATGCCACTTTTTGTAGGCGTCTCGGGCGATTCATCTTTCACTTGTTGAAGTAGATCCAGAGATCGCTGATAAACCGCATTGCGCCGCACACGATGATACAATCGCGGGACAGATTCCATATTATGATTAAACACGTCCGGCTTTGCTTCGATCATGCGGGAAATCGAATCGCGATTGCCTCGAAAATCTGAAGTGAGCACTTCAACCTGTGCGCCGGTTCGTTCTCGCACCGCTTGCACGCATTGATAAAAATGCTCTGCCCCGCCATCTGGTAAATCATCACGGGTGACGCAGGTGATGACAACATATTCCAGCCCCAACCGCTCGGCTGCTTCGGCGACACGCTGCGGTTCGTCCGGAAGAATGGAGCCGGTTTTTCCTTTCGGGATCGAACAGAAACCACACGGTCGAGTGCAGACATTTCCCAGAATCATAAAGGTTGCTGTTTTCTGTGCCCAGCACTCGGTTCGATTCGGACACTTCGCGCTTTCGCAAACGGTTTCCAGATTCAAGTCTTCCACCACTCCCGAAGTAAATGCCATTTCGCGAGAAGGCATCGGACGCTTGAGCCATTTCGGCAAACGACGTTTGGGCGGCTGCTGTGGTTGATTGATAATATCCAAAGGTTGCATAGATATCTGCTTCATAATGCCTGATTAATGATTCTTAAGCAAGTAGGGTGTGCTGTGCACACCATTCGTTTGAGCTTGATTACATAATCAAACTTCACCGCGATTTTGATTACGAAAGAATGATAGATACGGAAATACCATTGCGGTGTGCACAGCACACCCTACAGGGCTGATTAATGATTCTTAATAGGTTGAAGAGGCAATTCTTCAACCTGCCATTCATTCTACCCGGAACGCTTTGAGTTAAAAGCCAATTCGAAGTAGAGAACAAAAGAAAAACGAAATGACCAGTGGTGCTGCACAAAAGTGGTAGGATATTTTGATGATAACGATTCAGCCCAACCGTAGGGTCCGCTACAGGGCTGACTCACTGAAAAGCTCAGGCTTGCTTGACGGATCAATTTAAGGCGGTGATACTTTATTGCCAAGATGTTTTTGTGTGTTTGGTGTGAAGGCTGTCGAAATAAACCAGCCTTGCTGTGCCGTTGGTCTGTTTTGAAATACAGGTTTGACATCAATAAAAGAAAGTGAAATTATGCAACGTCGAGATTGGATGAAGTTTGCAGGAGTCGCCTCGTTGGCTGGGTTGGGAATTGCAGGAGGGCAACAAACTTTGGCGGCAGAGCGTACTTCCCGCAACAGTTCTTCACACATGAAGTTGTCACTCGCGGCGTATTCGTTTCATCGAATGCTACCCTTCAATTGGGCCAAGCCACGCAAATCGAATCCGACGATGACGCTACTCGATTTTGTTGACTTCTGTGCAGAAATGAATCTCGATGGCTGTGAGTTGACCAGTTACTACTTCCCGAAAAAAGTAACGCCGGAATATCTTGCCGAGTTGAAAATAAAAACGTTCCTGTTGGGACTCGATATTTCTGGAACAGCAATCGGTAATGATTTTTGTCATCCCGAAGGCGAAGAACGGCAGAGTCAATTAAAATTAACGCGTCAATGGATTGATTACTCCGCAGAAATGGGCGCACCGGTCATTCGTATTTTTGCAGGTCGTCAAAAGAAGAATCAAAGCTTTGAAGAAGCCGTCGAACTTTGTTCGGCGGGAATCAGCGAATCGCTCGAATACGCCGCCTCCAAAGGTGTTTGTCTGGCCCTTGAAAATCATGGCGGGATTACCGCGACCCCCAGGCAGTTATTGCAAATTGTCGATGCAGTAAAGCCGATGCCCAATTTTGGTATCAACTTCGATTCCGGCAACTTCTTCACCGACGATCCCTACAGAGATTTGGAACAGATTGCCCCGCTGGCAATCAACGCGCAGATTAAAGTAGAGATGAAACAGGGCGGCAAAAAAGTACCGGCTGATCTGAAACGAGTGGTACAAATTCTGAAAAAAGCAAACTACCGCGGCTACGTCGTTTTGGAATACGAAGCCTCTGAAAATCCGAAAGAAGCGATTCCGGGTTACATCAAACAATTGCGAGATTTGATTGCGTAATCCGCAGAATAGTAAGCTCATCATGGAGGAGAATCTGTTTCGCACTGCCGCCGATGCCCAAGACTTTCGCAAGAAGTTGCGAGCATGGTACGCACGTCACAAACGGGAACTTCCCTGGCGCGCGACTTGCGATCCGTATCGTATCTGGCTGAGCGAAATCATGCTGCAACAAACAACTGTTGCAACCGTGATGCCTTATTTCGAGCGATTCTTAAATCGTTT
>JAJRTM010000065.1 GCA_024278285.1 Planctomycetota bacterium | reverse complement strand
TGCTTTTGTTTATGGCTTTCAGCCAAAGGGGCTTATTTTGATCTCTTCCTGGGGCGATGCCCCAGGCTATGATGAGATTGGCCTTCAGCCAATAAAAACAGCTTAAAATTACTGGCACATAGAATCCGGTAGAGTCAGAAAATAATAATTCCTGCAAAAAGTGGTGTTGAGTTACCTCAGGATCTTTCAATAGTTTCTCTGAGTTCTCTGTGGCTTTCAAAAATATCCTGCCACTTTTGCGCAGGATTTCAGTGATAAGATACTAACCCGGATCAATCAAAACCAAACAGAAAATAAATCATCGGGGCAGCCGGTCCACTTTAGTGGCTGGGCTAGCCTGTTTTTCTACGCAGGCTTTATTCCAATATCGGCGAGGTTAGTCTTCTTTACGATATCCGTAGTGAAAATTAATACTTTTCTGAAAACATTCATTGCAGATGTCAAAATAGAACACCTTGAGAGGATGCGGGCTCTAGGAGGAAGATTCCGATTTTAACGATTTTACTCAAGAGGTAAGCTGTAACGGTCGATGATGATTGTGGACCCTTTCTTTTGAAGTGTATGGGAAACAATCGCGGTATGCTGTACGGACTTTATCAATCTGCTGTTGGTGCCGATCTCCAGGCGATTAAAATGGAGACGATTTCCAACAATATCGCAAACGCAGGAACGACCAGTTTCAAGCGGGATCTGGCTGTTTTTTCGGTTCGCGACCAACAAGCAAAAATCGATGGCGATCTGCATGAAGTTCCCGGTCACCTGCAAAATCATCCTGGTTCAGCGGTCATTGCAGAAACATTTACCGATTTTACGCAAGGTTCCCCCACCGCAACGGGAGCCAATTTTGATGTTGCGCTACTGGGGCCTGGTTTTCTTCAGGTTTCGGATGGAGACCAAACTTTTCTTTCCCGGCGTGGAGCGTTTGCCCTCAATGCTAATTCCGAGTTAGTGCAATCAGACACGGGACTTTCTGTCCTGGATGAGAATGGAGAACCAATTTCGCTGCCCCCCGGCTTTGATGTGCAGTTTGGACAGGATGGCAGCATTTCTGCCATTGATCCACAAACGAATGAATTGCTTCCGGTTTCAAAGCTCGGCCTGGTTCAGCCTGATAATTTGCGATCCTTAAAAAAGATGGGCGACAGTTTATATCTCGCTGAAGGAGAGACAACTCCAGCCGGTCCAGAACTTCGGGTTAAGCAAGGTTTCCTGGAAAGCTCGGGAGTGAACCCGATCAAAGAGATGCTCGCAATGATTGAAACATCGCGGGGTTTTGAAGCGAATATGAATCTGATTCAACATCAGGACAATGCTCTTGCACAGTTATTGCAAGCAGTGGGAGGTCAGTAATAACCGATGAGTTTACGCACATTAAATTCTGCAGCTTCCGGCATGGAAGCGTTCATGTACGAACTGGATATCATCGCCAACAACCTGGCGAACGCCGGTACGACTGGCTTCAAAAGAAGCCGTGCAGAGTTCGAAGATCTTTTTTATGAACATTACGTCGTTCCCGGACAACAAACAAATGGTGCGTTAACCCCGACAGGAGTGAGTGTTGGTTTCGGCTCGCGATTACGGGCAACTCAGGTTGATTTCGGTGAAGGAAACCTCGAAGAGACCGGACGCGCCCTGGATGTGGCAATTGTTGGTGAAGGTTTCTTGCAGGTGCAGGATCCGAATGGGGGAAATCCGTTATATACACGCGCAGGAACATTATCGAGAAATTCAGATGGGAATCTCGTTTTCAGTTCAGCCAATGTCGGTCGATTGTTAGAGCCGACCATATCAATTCCTCAAACGGCTCTCGATATTGCCATTAGTGCTAATGGATTGGTTTCGTACCGGGAAGCAGGAACGGCGACATTAACGCAAGCGGGCCAAATCGAACTGGCTCGTTTTATTAATCCTGAAGGTTTGTTGCAGGTTGGCGAGAATCTTTATGAATTAACAGAAGCATCCGGGCAGGCAATCGTTTCTCTGCCGGGAATCGACGGAGCAGGTTCGTTGAAACAAAGCTTTCTGGAAACTTCCAATGTTGAACCGGTCCGTGAACTGGTCGGCTTGATTAAAACACAGCGAAACGTTGAATTGAATAGTGAAAGTTTGAAAGCAGGCGATCAAATGTTGCAGTTAATTAACAACTTACGACGGTTCTAAAAGAAGGCGAGCCGGGGGTGTTAACCTCCGAGTTACCTGGCTGAAAAGAGCGACCCTACCAGGGGGTTAACACCCCCGGCTCGCCAAAAAGAACTCTCTATTTAGGTGAATTTTGATGTTTGAAAGAGAAAGACAATTTGGCAAAACGGCTCGCACGACGGTTGTTGCGTGGTCTGTTCTTGTTCTGTTGGTCTCTTCTTTGATTCCGCATGCTACCTACGCGACGGTCATTCGCTTACGAGATAACGTATCCACAAATTCCACGTTAATTACGCTGGGGGATGTCGCAGAGATCTCTGAAGCAGATGAAAAAACGGCGTCTGAATTAAAGCGACTCACGCTTGCTCCCGCTCCAGCGATGGGGCGAAACTTGCGGATAAATATTGATCGTATTCGTCGAGAATTAACGCTGCGTGGGATTGATCAATCGGGGATTTCGTTTATCGGCTCGAGTGAATCGCTGATTGTTCACGAGAAGAAAAAATTGAAATCGCATTACAGTCCCCAAGGCGACCAGCTTAATAAAATGCAGGAAAGACTCTCTTCCTCGATCAGAAATTATATTCAAACTCGTAATTCTGACCTCAATTCGATTCATGTGGAATTTTCAACAAAGCAAGTCCAGTTAATTTTCACTCAATATGATTTTTCCGGCTCGATCAAAGTTTCGGGAGGGCAATCTCCCTGGACGGGGGCGCAACAATTTCAAATTCAATTTATTGATCGCCAAAATCGGATTCAGAATGTACCACTGATTTGCAATATCAGCATGAAGCAACAGGCGCTGGCGTTAAAGCTGGGGTTGCCTCGTGGCAAGGTAATTCGTGAGGGAGATCTGGTTTGGGTTACACCTGATAATTCGCCGAATTCAAAGCTGATCTTTTCAAAGCTGGAAGATGTTGTCGGAACTGAAACCATCAAAAACATTCGCGCTCAAACGCCGATTCATCCTGAAGATATTCGGCAACTCCCTTTGATCAAACGGAATGATATTGTTGCAGTGACCGCTCGCATTGGCGGCGTGGTCGTTCGCAGGTATTGTCGAAGTCACGACGAGGGAGCCAAAGGGCAATTTGTAACGTTGACCCCGGTTGATGGCAAAGAAAAAGTAACGGCCCGTGTGAGTGGCTTTCGAGAAGCAGAAATCGTTCTGGATGACCTCAAGCCGCCCGTAACGGTTTCGCAATCGATCCAAAAAGCGAGTCATTCAAGACCCGTTTATCAATCATCCAACCGTAGATTACAGGTTTTGCAATCACGGGATAATACCAACACCAATAACCGTTCTGCTTCGATCAGGCAAGCAACTGCACATTTTCAATCGAAACCAATCCAAGTACAAATTCAAGCAAACCGCCCCGTGCGGCTTCCTTAAACCGTAGGGTCTGCTGTGCAGACCAAAATGAAGATACATCAATACAATCGATGGCCCGCACAGCGGACCCTACTTCTTTATTGAGCGTTTATTCAGAACAAACAGATTGTCCCTTCCATGTTCACGATCCGATTAATGCTAGTTGCTTGCTTGGTGAACGGCTTGGTGCTTGCCACGCAGCTTGTTTCGGCGCAAGGAATCTACGCTCCGCCACCCGGGCCGTCTGCGGGATGGAGACCAGCGGAGAAGCCTGCTCATTCTTCCCATAGCCATCAGCAACCGGGGATGGCTCACGCGGCTCGTTTTGCACCTCCCGCCACAATAAGAGATTATTCCTGGATATATACTGAAGAACAAGAACCACGCGAATTCAAAGTGAATGATATTGTATCGGTCATTGTCAGTGAGAAATCAGAAGTAACTTTGAATTCCCGATTCAACAGGCAACGAACATCGACATTTACTTCTGAGTTAAAGGAATTTGTTCGTATAAATCCCGGCCTGACATTAGAAAACTCAGCGTCAACAAGTCCCGGCATCGATGCGAATCAGCAGGATCGAATTCAAGCGACAGGGCAGGTCACAGATGCAGAAGGAATTACGTACCGCATTGCAGCGACAATCGTTGATATTCGCCCGAATGGAAATCTTATTCTGGAAGCGCGTAAGAAAATTCATGCAGGGGATGATTGGTGGGAATACACACTTCACGGTGAAATACGATATGAAGATGTCCTCAGTAACAACACTGTTTTAAGTGAAAATATTGCCAATCTGAATATCGAAAAAAGACAAGAAGGGAGAAATTATTCTTCTGTCAAACGCCGCTGGGGCACTAAATTATACGATTTACTTTGGCCATTTTAAACATTCCAGCCGTCTGTAAACTAGGCTGAAACAATTACTTTATGCTTTCATCATTTCTTTACCACGAAGGCACGAAGCCACCAAGAAAAAAGAAAAAATTGATTCGCGTTAATGGGCGTTTATTCGCGGTTCGGCACCTTCCAATCAAACAAACCGGTTTGCGCAGTCGCCTTCGGCTTGCCGTTAAACGAACCGTTCCAATTAAATTTTTTCTTCTTTGTGTCTTCGTGCCTTAGTGGTAATTATAATTTTGGGTTGCGGCTATGCCGCGCTGGGTTCTCTGTGGCTAATAATTTCTTTCTTCCGGATTGGCCCGGTTAGGAACGTCTATGAAATATCTTATTTTTACGCTGGCATTTTGTTTGTTCTTGAATCATTCAGAACAAGCCCGGGCGCAGATTCGCCTGGAAAACATTTGCTCGATTTATGGCCATGAAGAAGTCCGTCTGATTGGGATGGGACTTGTGGTTGGCCTGGATGGAACAGGAGACGGCGGCAAAGCCGGGCCGACCATCCGGGCGCTCTCGGCTGCCATGAAAGCGATGCACACGCCCGTTCTCGATGCCAAAGAATTAACCAACGCAAAAAATGTGGCGATTGTGACCGTCCACGCGACGATCCCTAAAACGGGTTTACATAAAGGGCAACGGCTCGATTGCTTTATCAGTTCCTACCTCAGTGCAAAAAGCTTGAGAGGCGGACGCTTATTGGTCACGCCGCTTCAAAGTGATGATTTGAAAAATGAAATTGTCATCGGAACAGCAGAGGGGGCAGTTGTGATTGAAGATGCTGTCCAGGCAACAGGCGGACGGATTCCTAACGGAGTCATTATAAAAAACAGCTACTTTCGAAATGAAGATTATCTCCAGAGGATTGTAGATACTTCAGGCAAGGAGCCCGTCATCCGACTGCTACTCGATGGGCCACATTCCAGTTTTATTTCGGTTCGTACGATTACCGAACTGATTAACGAAGCGTTCGAGTTTGAATCGTTCGGCGAACAACATGCCAAAGCAGTCAGCCCCAGTATTATCGATGTGCAAATTCCAAAAACCTGGCAAGAAACGCCGATTGATTTTATTGCAGAAGTTCTTGATCTGAAAATCAATTCGCCACATAGTATGTCCAAAGTACAGGTCAATTCTAAAACGGGAGTGGTGATCGTTTCTGGCGATGTCGAGCTAAGCCCGGTGCTGATCAATCATCCCAATTTACAAATCAGTATTGGAGCCGGCAATACGATTGTTAACGGGGCAGCATTCAAGTCGCTTTCTGACGGGCAATCAACTCGCACAACAGCGAGGCTTGATCAACTCGTTAAAGCACTCAATGAACTTGGTGTTCCGAGAGACGCAATGATCGAAGTGCTGCGAGAACTGGCCCGCTCGGGTAAACTGCACGCTATTTATGAAGAAATATAATAGGCGTTAGGTAGTAGGTATTAGGCGTTAGGGAAACAGGTCAGGCTGTGCCTGACGTACCAGACACATGGCGTTCTGTTGGAATAAATATTCATGTCGACTTCTCCCGTTTCTGCGACTTCACAAAAAGCGTTTGAGGTTTCACAGCTTCAATCCAAGCAGAATTTGCCTGGGGGACAGGATCTTCAAACAAAAGAAGCCTTTCAGGATTTTGTTGCGGGTACTTTTTTCAAGATGATGCTTAAATCGCTACGCAGTACCCAGGGAGAAGTGGCATATATCGGCGGGGGACAGGCAGAACAATCGTTCCGTGGGCAACTTGATCAGCAGATTGCAGAAGACCTTGCCCGTGAACATGGCGACGCATTTGCTGCCCCGCTTTACCCGAACTTCCGATCTTATCTGGACAAGAAACAGCCAGCAGAGGGCGTTCAGCTAGATCATCTTGCCTAATCGTTACAACTGGACCCGATACGACCGGTAAAGCCCGCATAACCGGAACAACTTCTGTTTCGCTGCACATTATGTCCGATCCTAGATAAAGGATTGCGGACAAAATACTTTTGCATTTTCTCCGCTATGAGAACCTCGGCACTCATTCAATCAGGGGGAAAAGCATGGAAGCTGTTCTTGAAGCACGTGAAGCTGTTTATCACACGGGTATTAAAGATTATCTACGAATTCTCAATACAGCCCAAAAAGCCCTGCTTGAAATACAGGAACGAAAACGGGTTGCATTAGTGGAGCGCGACCTCGACCTGGCGAATAATATTCAGCAGCAGGAAGACCAAGTCCAAAAGCACCTGAAAGTTTTGCTTGATCGACGTCAGCAACTTTTAACGCAAATGCGAACTGACGGACTGGCTGGGCAAAGTTTGCGGGATGTTTGTCGCTTTCAGGGATGGGACCGTGAAGCGGAAACGGCTGCGCTGCTTCAGGAGGCTCGTCAGTTAGCCGATTCGCTGCGACAAACCAGTTGGGGAACCTGGGTTTTTACTCATCGAGCCTCTCAGTTTTATGGCAGCATTTTGGAGATGATCGCCCAAGGGGGCAAGAAAAGCATGATCTACCACGATGGTTCTGCGATCAATCAGGAACCTACTGGCGGTTCCTTGTTAGATGCTTCCATTTGAAATACGTAGGGTCCGCTGTGCGGACCAAGAGAACGGGTGTTGCCTTATTAATGGTCCGCACAGCGGACCCTACAAAAAACACCGCCTTTGCAAGGACGCTTAGGGCATGGGACTCATATCATCACTATTAACTGCGAGTCGATCTCTTGAGATCTACACGGCAGGAATTGAAGTTGCTGGCTCGAATGTGGCCAATGCGAATACGCCTGGCTATGTTCGTGAAGAGTTACTTATTTCCGCCTCGGCTCCTTATGAAAGCGGCGGTTTACTTTTAGGAACCGGTGCGAGTGCAGATGGTGTTCGTCAGCAGATTAATAACTACCTGGAAACACAAATTCATCAGGCGAATGCAGATACAACCTCCGCAGCAGCCCGACAAGATGGTTATAACGACCTTCAATTAATTCTTTCTGAATTGAGTGGACAAGATTTATCAACAAAGCTGAATGAGTTTACTGCTTCAGTGAATGAGTTAATTAACCAGCCGGAATTGCTTGCCAATCGTCAGGGTGTTGTTCAGGAAGGGGTGAGTCTTGCCAGCGCGATTACTGGCACCCGTGAAAAGGTTGATCGCGTGCGAAACGGCCTGACCAGCGAAATTGGAAGCCTCGCCGACGAAGCGAACACACTGATTGAACGTGTCTCTTTTCTCAATCAGCGAATCATTCAAACAGAATCGGCTGGGCTGCTAAGGAGCCAAGCCGGGGCGCTG
This sequence comes from Planctomycetota bacterium, assembly GCA_024278285.1. Classification (GTDB taxonomy): domain Bacteria; phylum Planctomycetota; class Planctomycetia; order Planctomycetales; family Planctomycetaceae; genus Rubinisphaera. The sequence goes on along the minus strand of JAJRTM010000065.1, from coordinate 5,562 downwards.
CGTTCCGATAGATTGGGGGCACTCAATCGGCTTTCAGAGATTGTCCCGATACGAATTGTTGAAGAATCGAACGGAAAAGTGAATGTCTATTCCGGTTCAGATTATCTCATTATCGAAGGAACCACGCAGACTCTGGAACCCTACACAGTTACTGACCGAGGTATTCCCGTTAACAAATTCAGGTTCAGCAACACAAAAACAGATGTGCCTTTATCCAAGGGAGAATTGTCTGGAAAGATTGAAGCTCGCGATAACATTCTCGGCGGTTTTGCTGATCAACTCGATCAGTACGCAGGCGCGGTGATTCAGCAAGTGAATCTGATTCATGCTTCTGGAGAAGGGTTGCGTGGCTACACCGATATTACAAGCAGCTACGCGGTTGAGGATTCCAGTGCTGCCCTTAATGTTGCAGGGCTTAACTTTACACCTGGGCACGGCAGTTTCGAAGTAAAGATTTATAACTCTGCGACTGATACGACGCAATCAACACAAATTAATATCGATCTGGACGGCATCGGCGGTAACGATACTTCTTTAGACGATTTGCAAGCCTCACTCGATGCGGTTACCAATTTGAATGCCTCGATTGATACCTTCGGCAAGTTAAGACTGACAACCGACAGCGGTTTCGAAATCAAATTTTCAAACGATTCTTCGGGAACATTAGCTGCGTTAGGCATTAATACATTCTTCACGGGAACCGATTCCAACAGTATTCAGGTTCGGCAAAGTTTAATTGACGACCCCAAGTTACTGGCAGCCGGGCAAGGCGGGGGAGCAGGGGATAACCGAAATGCGATTGAACTGGCAACTTTTATGGAAAACGAAGTTGATTCATTAGGGGGACAATCGCTTGATCAGTTCTATTCGCTGGTGACTGGACAAATTGCAGAGTCATCCTCGGCAGAACAGGCATTAGCCGATGGATTTGCCTCCTTTCGAGATGCTTTATTTGGGCAAAGACAGCAAATTTCCGGTGTCAGTATCGATGAAGAAGCGATCAGAATTATGCAGTTTCAACAGGGATATACCGCAGCAGCAAGAGTCATCAGCATTATCGATGAATTGTTTACGACATTGTTGAATATTTAAGGTTCATCCTATTATGAGAATGAACGATTGAAAACAGCCACGGATGAACACGAATTTTCACAGATGATTGATTTACCGGGTAGCTCAGACAATCCCGTTCAGGGTTGTCTGAGTTGCGTAGCAACCCGAGGAATTGTTTTTCAGGTATTGATTGTTTGTTAATTATGTTCTGCTCGTTCCCAAGCTCCAGCTTGGGAACAGACGGCAGGGAAGGTCCTCCTTCCGGTGAGTTTTCATTGTTTTCGATAATTTTCAGTACCGGCATGAAGCAGGAGCTTCTGCCCCTTGCGTTCCCAAGCAGGAGCTTGGGAACGAGGGGATAGAGGCTCCCTTTAATCTCTCTTTTCTTTAACGAAGTTGAGCAATCCTGTGTCACTTGGCCCATTACTTCCCGGACGTATTCCGAACTCGTTAATTTACACGCGAGCACAAAGAACGCTCAGCAATAATTCTCGCACATTGCAAAAGTTGCAGGATCAGATATCAACCGGGAAGCAATTTCAAACGATTGGCGAAGATCCCGCAGCGGCAGTCAAGACATTTGCCCTGCAGCAGACTTTAGAGAGAAAAAATCAGGTCAAATTAAATGTAGAAGTCAATCGATCTTTGCTTGCTTCGAGTGAATACTCGCTGGGGAAAATTGGGGATGTTTTTAACCAAACCAAATCATTTATCCTAGCAGGAATTGGCAATTCTGTTTCTAACGCCGAGAGGGGACAGATGGCGAATGAAGTCGGCACGCTCATTCAAAAAGTAGTTAACCTGGGAAATACAAACTTCCGAGGTCGCTATTTATTCGGGGGCTCAAACAACAACGCGACCCCTTTCAATATAGCCGACAATAACGATGCGATTCAGTTTACGGGAGACTTCGCTGATCTCAAATCGTTCGATTCACTTGATGGTTTGCTCGTCAACAATGTCAACGCGGGAGCGACCTTAAAACCTTTTGCCAATGTTCAGGGAAGCGATCTCGATCCCCAGTTAACGAACACAACACGCATTCAAGACCTGTTCGGCGGCAAGGGGCTCGGACTCGGTTCTATCGAAGTGGTGGTTGATACCGGGGGCGGGGCGCAAACCGAAACAATCGACCTGACTTCTGCCAACACCATTCAGGATATCATCACACGTATTGAAGAACCATTTGGTGGTGACTTGACTGTAACAGTGGGAACGGATGGTTTGAATTTCGCTCCCAGTGCAGGAACGGTCGCCATCAATGATTTAACAAACAGTACGATTGCTGCAAACCTGGGAATTCAATCAGCAGCAGCCGGTTCCATTACTGGTTCCGATCTCAATCCGGCGCTGAGTTTGTACACGAATCTTGCCGATTTGAATAACGGTTCGGGTATCGGGACAACAGCAGGCAATGGATTACTTGTCCAGAACGGCATTCAATCCAAAACGATAGATCTGGACGGATTGACGACGGTTGAAGATTTATTCAACGCTTTCAAAATTGCTGATCTTGATCTGGAAACCGGTTTTACGGATGATGGAGGCGGGCTGTTAATTTCCAGTCGGCTTAGTGGTGTCGGATTTACGATTGGAGAAAATGGTGGCTCGAATGCAACGAATCTGGGAATTAGATCTCTCGGGGCAGCAACGCCCTTGGCTGAAATTAACTTAGGAAAAGGAGTTCCTGTCGATGGAGTTCTCGAGCTGGACATCACACGGCGGGACGATACCGAAATCAGTATTTCGCTCACCGGGACGCAAACAATCCAAGATATTCTCGATAAAATAAATGCGTTTGATGCCGTGAATCTTGTCGCCAGTTTGAATTCAACAGGCAACGGTATCACGCTGAGTGATAACTCGGGAACCGGGGCGCTCACCGTCAAAGAAAATGGTATTACAACGGCATTGAAAATTGCAGGGACGGATGATGGCAACGCGGACATTGTCGGCACCGATGTCGATGCTGCTGCCTTAACAACGCCACTAACTGACCTCAACGCAGGAGCAGGCGTGCCGGTCGGGGCAGCCGATTTAATCATTACCCGCAGAGACGGTTCGGTCGAAACAATTTCCCTCGCCGCTGCAACAACAGTGGATGATATCCTGACAACAGTGAATGCGGTCGATCCGGGAAATCTTGTTCTTACTCTCGATACCTCTTCGCAAGGTTTTATCCTGAATGATAATTCCGGGACGGGCGCATTAACCGTCACCGATAACGTCGTTTCTTCTGCATTGGGAATCAATCAAAGTGAAGATGGCGTGAACGATTTGGTTGGAACAGACCCGAATCCGCAGCGAGCCGGCGGAGTCATCGATTTACTTTTCAGGCTTCGAGATGCCTTAAATGCAGGCGACAGCGCAGAACTGGAAGCCATCGATAAAGCCCTTACTGCAGAGTTGGAAGAATTCAATTTCGCACGCGGTTCGGTCGCAGGACGACTGAAATCTCTGGACGACACCGCCAATTCCCTCGCTGATGAAGACATTCTCATCCAGGAATCGCTGTCTGAAGTTTTTGATACCGACTTCACGGTCGCAATCACAGAACTGGTTAATCTGCAAACGACCATCCAAGCCACCCAGCAGATCACCGCCCAAACCCTGCAACTGAACTTGTTTAACTTTCTATGATTACGCAACAAGGGAACCACTGTTTCAGTTAAAGTCGTGCTGGGGCTTTACGTTCACTGTGCCGGTTAACAGATTTGTTCTCGTTGATGTCTCTTTCCCTGCTGAAATTGCCGCAAGTTCCCTTGTGAGATTAGATTCTTGCGAGGATTCGTTTTATACTGTAGGCCTTGAAGATCGTTAAGGTTTAACGATCTCGCAACAGTGGTTTACGATAATAAGAACAAGAAAGAATCCTTCCGGCGGGTCCGACATGTCTACCGAAACCCTTACCCAGGCTAACAAATTGAGTAGCATAAACTTGTCCGCCTCTGATTTGCTGGCACTCAAACGAGGAATGCACTGTACGATGTATAATCACCTGGGAGCACACCGTTGCGAGCAAGAGGGCGTTATCGGAACACGATTCGCCGTCTGGGCACCGAATGCAAAAAGAGTCAGCGTTATCTGCGGCAGCAATAGTTGGACCGCTGGTCAAAACGATTTGCATGGCAGTAACGAAGGGATCTGGTCCGGCTTCGTTCCTGGTGTTGATAATGGTCATACCTATAAATACGCGATCGAAACGCAAGCGGGGAATATGCTGGAAAAAGCGGACCCGGTCGCCTTCTTTATGGAAAGTGCTCCGAGTACGGCTTCGATTGTTTACGATATCGATCAATATCAGTGGAGCGACAACGACTGGCTGGAGCGTCGAAAAACCAGCGACTGGTTTTCAGAACCGATTTCCATTTACGAACTGCATCTCGGTTCGTGGAAGCGCCCCAAAGATGGCAGGCGTTATTATACCTATCGCGAACTGGCAGACATGCTTCTCGAATATGTGCGCGAGATGGGCTACACGCATATCGAACTGATGCCGATTACCGAGCATCCGTTTGATGGCTCGTGGGGTTATCAGACAACAGGTTATTTTGCACCGACAAGTCGATTCGGACCGCCGGACGATTTCAAATATTTTGTCGATAAATTTCATCAAGCCGGAATTGGAATTATTATCGACTGGGTGCCCGCGCACTTCCCGACCGATCCGCATTCGCTGGGCAAATTTGACGGAACAAGTTTGTACGAACACGACGATCCGCGGCAAGGTTTCCATCCCGACTGGAACACGTACATTTTCAATTTCGGACGAGATGAAGTCCGCAACTTTCTGCTTTCCAGTGCCAGGTTTTGGATCGATAAATATCATATCGATGGTATCCGTGTCGATGCGGTCGCTTCGATGTTGTATCTCGATTATTCCCGCAACGAAGGAGAATGGATTCCGAACAAATTCGGCGGCCGCGAAAATCTGGAAGCGATTCAGTTTTTGAAAGATTTGAATACCGTTTTGCATGGCGAATTCCTCGGCATCTTAACTTTCGCAGAAGAATCAACCGACTGGGGAGGCGTTTCCAAGCCTGTTTACGATGGCGGTCTCGGCTTCAGCATGAAGTGGGACATGGGCTGGATGAACGATACATTGACGTACCTCGAACGTAATTCGATTCATCGCAAGCATCATCAAAATGCCCTTTCGTTTCGCATGATTTACGCTTTCACGGAAAACTTTCTGCTCCCACTTTCACATGATGAAGTTGTGCATGGGAAAAAATCGCTTGTTGCCCAAATGCCTGGCGATTATTGGCAACAATTTGCGAACGTGCGGCTTCTGTACGGTTACCAATATTGCATGCCCGGCAAGAAGTTATTGTTTATGGGTTGTGAGTTAGCCCAGTGGCACGAATGGAATCACGATTCCGAATTGGATTGGGCGTTGATCGGCAACATTCATCACGATGGCGTCCGTAATTTTATCGGAGACCTTAACAAGGCGTTGCGAGAATTCCCGGCGTTACATGAACTCGATTTTTCGCATGAAGGCTTCTC
>JAJRTM010000064.1 GCA_024278285.1 Planctomycetota bacterium | reverse complement strand
CTGGATGCTGCGATCTTATGTGCTACTATGCTCTGCAGTTTTTCTTCGTCTGATCGGAGGGGCGTTTGTCATTACAGGGATTGAAGAAGAATGGACGTACCGCATGGCTGCCTGGGTATGCTGGCTGGTGCCGTTGGCAGTATTTGAATTGACTCGCATCGGTACAATGAAACGCAAACGAGTTCCCGACACTTAGTAGTATTATCCCTACCAACTGTCGACATCGAAATCGTCATCGTCCCCGGCAATTGTGGTGAGTGACCGAAGTCTTTCTGTGGATGTTTCAACATTGATAGCCTGGATAGTACCATCTGCAGACATTACATTTATAATAGTATTATGTGACAGCGTTTTCTTCTCTTTCAGGTCGATCAGATATTCTCCAACGACATCGTGTGGAGACATCCAGTGTGTTGCATCTTCGGCTGCAACTTCGATAACCGCAGCGGTGTTTGATGTGCCATCGGTGATTTCAGAAAGTTGACGTGGGCGATTCGGATGAAAAAAACTTTCCTCGCCGACAAGCCCCAGATAAGTTGTGTAGTTGCTGGGGAGTTCCCGTGACGGACATTGAAAAATGGGAAGATTCTTTTTGAAAGCATTTGCATTGGCTGGATCATCCCACGGTTTCGTGAGATCAATCGTTTCGTATAAAGATGCTTCATCCAGAAATGGCAAAATCAGCGTTCGCCAACTATGTAAACGCCGCCCGCTTTCATCGACCGTATAAGCAGGCGGAAGCGATTCGTAATAATCTGCATAAGACTGGATCGCTACCGCAATATTCTTCAGGTTATTCATACATTGTATGCGTCGCGCATCCACCCGCCCCCTCCGAGTTCCCGGGATAAGAAAAGCAGCCAACACAACAAGAATCCCAATAACAATCAAAGCCTCAACCAATGTCAGGCCGAGTCGTTTATTTACCAACTTTAGCCGCTCTGCTTCAGTTAGAATATTGCAAGGCTTTTGCATGACTACAGATCTCCTTCGTTATCATTGCATTGTCTATTCTCCTACTTGAATGATGATACCAGGATAAAGCAAAATAATCCAACATTTAATGAATAGTGACGTATGGTGCGTTGCAACGCACCATGCTGATTATCAACAATAGAGCTTATTGTCTTATCAATGAAATGCTGCACAAAGTGGCAGGATTTTATTACCACGAAAAAGAAAGAGATGAACCACAGAGACACGCAGAGCACTGAGACAAAGAAAAAGAGGTCTTTGATTTTAAAAATAGTTTCACGTAAAGGCGAGGAGAAAAGAAAAAGAAGAAAAGTTTTTCAAGATAGTTTTATTCGTTCATTCGAATCTCATTTGTTTTAGAACGCGATGTAGGAAATTCTTTGCGTCTCCGCGTGAGTATTTTTCTCCATGATCTCTGAGTCTCTGTGGTTATTTTTATTTTTCCTGTTTGGTTCCGGCTACGCCGGGTTAGGGAAAGGCAACCGAAAAGGTGTGTCGCGACGCACTCTACGAAACTTGAAACAGGAGGTTCCACTTCCCAATGTGGTCCGCAAATAGCGGACCCTACGGTTACTGCCCCTGCAACTTTTGATTTTAATGAAGATAAATCCTTATGGACAATCGTATTTTCTTGAGACTTTGTTTCTCCGTTTTTTGTATGACCGTTCTGCTTGTTCCTTTTGAGACCGTTCGAGCCGGGGAAGTGGTTACTATTTTGGGAACGGGAGTTGATGGCTATTCTGGAGATAACGGGCCAGCTACAGGAGCAAAATGTGGTGGTCCGTTTGGTGTTGTGATTGGTCCCGATTCTGCCCTTTATATTTGTGAAATCACCAGTCATGTGATCAGGCGTGTCGATCTTAAAACGGGTATTGCAACTACCGTCGCGGGTTGTGGAAAAAAAGGATACGCCGGCGATGGAGGCGATGCAAAAAGTGCAAAACTGAACGAGCCGTATGAAATTCGCTTCACGAAAAATGGTGATATGTATTTTGTCGAAATGATGAATAACGTTGTCCGCAAGGTCGATCATCAAACCGGGATCATCAGCACTGTTGCAGGAACAAGCGAGAAGGGCTTTTCTGGTGATGGTGGTTCTGCAATCAAAGCCACATTCAACAGGCCGCATTCGATTGCTTTCGATGCAGAAGAAAATCTTTACATTTGCGATATTGGCAATCATCGTGTCAGAGTTGTTCATGCGAAGACCGGCATTGTTTCTACCTTTGCAGGGACCGGAAAAAAAGGGCCGAACCCGGATTCTGCCAAGCTTCCCGATATCGCATTAAGTGGCCCGCGTGCTCTTGATTTTGATGGCGAATTCCTCTGGCTGGCATTGCGGGAAGGAAACGCTGTTTACAAAATTGATTTGCAGCAACAGAGGATGTTTCACATTGCAGGCGTTGGCGGAAAAGCGGGTTATAAAGGTGATAACGGCCTTGCTAAAGATGCGAAGCTGGCAGGTCCGAAAGGGATTTCTCTCGATAGGCAAGGCAATATTTATCTGGCAGATACCGAAAGTCATACGGTCAGAAAGATCGATGCCAAAACCGGCATCATTACAACGCTTGTGGGCAACGGTAAAAAAGGAGATGGCCCGGATGGTGGTCCTGCATCCTGTAAACTGAATCGTCCTCACGGCATTTATGTTGCTGCTGATGGTCGCGTTTTCATTGGTGACAGTTCCAACCACCGGGTCCGTTGTTGGATTCCGTAATTGATAATCATTTCTACAGAGTTAATGGAGTCTTTTCATGTTTCGCTTTTTCGCTTTGCTTCTGTGCGTCATCGTTGCTCAACCAATTCTTGCCGATGATCCATTGCGTATTGGTGTGGCGGAAGTGGAAATTACACCGCCGTTGGGTTTCCCGATGGCTGGTTATTACCACGAACGACTTGCGGTCGGAACGACGGACCCACTCAAGGCGAAAGCGGTTGTGTTTCGCGGCAATAATCAGGCGGCTGCTTTTGTCGTGGCTGACTTAACAGGCATTGCTCGCGATCTATTTCTTGAAGTACGCAAGGCAGCGTCCGAAAAAACAGGCATCCCTGCAGAACATATTGTTGTTTCCGCAACACATTCTCACACCGCTCCTTCCTATTATCGAAACCTCTATGATCTTTTGGGCGAAGAAACAGCATCGGATAAAAGAGCGTCTTATTCGGCTCATCTTATCAATAATCTAGTCAAGGCGATTGTCGAAGCTGATGCTGCGGCTTCGCCGGCTGTACTGGAAGCAGGCTCGGCGTTACAGGTATTTCCGGTTTCATTCAATCGGCGGTTTGTCATGCGGGATGGCTCGGTGAAAACCTGGCAAAGCCTGAGTAATCCGAATGTGATCCGGGCGGCTGGTCCGATCGATCCGGAAATTGGTCTGGTGCTTATTAAATCGTCAGATGGCAAAACATCTCGTGGATTGATCAGCAATTTTGCACTCCATCTTGATACGGTTGCTGCTTCTAAAAAACTGACTTGGAGTGCAGACTTCCCCTATTTTATTGAACAGGCGATGCGAAAGAAACTGGGGAACCAATTGATATCAGTTTTTGGAACTGGCACGTGTGGCGATATCAATCATTCTGATCCGACCAGAAAAACACGAAACACAACTGAAATTATCGGAACCTCGCTGGCAAAGACAATTGAAGCCGAGATCCCTAAACTCGAACCGGTTAAATCACAAAAGTTCCAAGTAAAATCAGCAACCGTTCGCTTGCCGCTACAGAAGATTAGAAAACATGAAATCGAAAAGGCAATACTTTTGCTCGACCTGGTCAAAAAGGGAGAGAAGATCAACTTTTTTGATCATGTGACCGCTTGTAAATCGCTAATGCTTGATCAATATGAAAACTCGCCTTCACAGGTTGTCACTTCTGATTATCTTAATTGGGGGCTTTCCAAGTCGTTCGCGGGCATCGGTGAATCACTGCCTGTTGAAGTTACCACGATGACCATTGGAAGTGACGTTGCCATTGTTTTTCTGCCGGGGGAAGTTTTTGTCAATTTGGGATTGGCCATCAAGCAGGCTTCGCCATTCAAAACGACGTTAATTATTGAACTCTCCAACTGCGTGGAAACCATTTACATTCCGACACGGGCCGCTTATGTCGGCGGCAGTTACGAAGTGACTAACTCCACCGTGCAACCTGGCAGCGGAGAATTACTTGTTGAAACGGCATTGAAATTGTTACGAGAATCTGTAACAACCAAATAATTCTCCCTCGATTCACATCGTCCTCCCTGTTAAGCATAACACAAGGCTGAGCAATGTTTGTTTTCAAAACCTGTTGCCAATGGTTGTTTCTCGCATTATTTATTTTTCCTGACAGCGGTTATGCGAAGCCGCTCCCGAAGCTTACCACGTTTAGTGATGCCACCATTAAATACACGGTTCCTGCAAAGCACTACGTGATACTTCGTCGGGGAGATATCGAAGCGATCATTATTGATAACAGTGCCGTTGATGACGATGTACTCCCTAAACATCGTGCCGGTTACAGCGGCGTTGTTTCTTTAACGCATGCCAAACAAAAACGAAATATTTTTGTGCCGGGAATTGCGGGTTTGAACTTTGAACATATTCACGATGGCACGACGCAGGACCGAAAAATTCTGTTTGAACCACGCAATGCACCAATGGAATTGCGTCTGATTAACGATCATGTTGCAGAACTGTACCAGGCACCTACGCCGCATTGGGGACTTGAAAGTTGCCTGCGTTACGAACTGCTCGATGATGGCGTGATCGAAATGACGCTCGAATGTATTCCTCGTCGCGATACATTCAAAAATGGTTACATCGGTTTGTTCTGGGCCAGTTATATTCATCAACCTGAATCACTTGATATTCATTTTAAGGGCATCAAAAACGGCAGTGACAAAAATGGTTGGGTTCGAGGCATCACTCCTGCACACGGGACGCTTCCCACGCATGTTGGAATTGACGATCAACGTCTCTTCAAACATGATGAAAACTTTCCACTTTCTCTTGCGTTCAATCGTTCGCAGTACCAATTTACGCAGCCCTGGTACTACGGCGTTAGTCACGACATGGCGTTCGCATTCATGTTTCGACCGCAAGATGAAATTCGTCTGACGCAATCTCCTTCGGGTGGCGGAAAAGGAAACCCGGCCTGGGACTTCCAGTATTTTATTCCCGATTATAAAATCGGTAAGCGATATCAAATAGTGATGCGAACGATGTATCTTCCGTTTGAATCGCAATCACAAATAGAAAAAGCGACGAAATCCGATCGTGCTGATTTGCGAAACCAGTGATTTTTCTACCGTTTTATCTCCAACCTTTTTCCCTGTTTGGTTCCGGCAACATCGAGTCAGGTCACGAAAGAAAAAAGTGCAGTGATGAATAAAATAATCATTCAGCAGAGTACTCGACGTAAGTTTCTGGGGCAGGCGGCCAGTGCAGGATCGTTGCTGGGAGCCGGGGGGTTGTTTCACGGAATTTACGCCGGCGAATCTTCTTCGGCCGAAACGCTCAAGGCAGGCGAAGGGACCGTTGATATCACTCCGCAGGTTGGCACCGTCATGGCCGGATTCCATTACAAACCAGGCAGCGAACGTTTAGTCGGTTCTGTTCGAGATAAAACCGAGGCTCGTGCGATTGTGTTGCAACTTGGCAAACAGCTTGCTGCGATTGTTTCGATAGATGTCTGTGCCATTTCTCGTGAATCGACACGGCGGCTGCAAAAGCAGATCTCTAAAAAAACAGGAATTCCGGTCGATGCCATCCGTCTTTGTGTCACTCATACGCACTCTGCACCGACACTTCGATTCTTTCGCTTATGGGGCGGACTGCCCGAAAAATACATCGCAGAAACAGAGAAGCGAATTGTGCAGGCTGTTGAAATTGCGAAAGCGGATTTGGCGGCTGCCGATCTTTCGATTGGTAAGAGCCGTACCGAAGGAGCGAATTTTAATCGGACTCGAAAAGATTTCAAAAAAGATATCGACTTCAATGCACAGTCCAGTGAAAAGGATCGCTGGCTTGATACGGTGCTTCACACACTTCACTTTGAACGTGGCCCGAAAAAGAAAAATTTGCTCTGGTATCAGTTCTCGGCTCATCCGGTCTGTTACGCAGATGGCGAAGCCGGTCCCGATTGGCCGGGAATTGTTGCTGAGATAATCAGCAAGCAGGAAAATGTGACTCCTTCGTTCCTGCAAGGCCACGCCGGAGATGTGAATCCGGGGGACGGAACCCCCTGGCGAGGCGAGGCAGAACAGACCGCCAGGCAAGTTGTCGTGGGAATTCGCCAGGCACTCTCCAACGCACAATCAGTAAAGCCGAGCGAATTGCGGATCGCAACAGAAGAAATCATGTTGCCGCTCGATCTCGAATTAATGAATAGCCGGATGGAACAATACCGCAAAAATCCGGAAAAATGCGCGAGCGGCTCGTTCGTCGATGCCCCTTTTGCAAAAGCCTGGTTTGATGATGCCCAGAAATGGAACTCCGCCCAAACAGACCTTCCCACAACGGTTTCCCTGCTGCAATTAGGCAATAACGGTTTGCTGTTTCACAGCTCAGAACTATTCAGTTACTACGGTTTGCAGATTCAACTGAAATCATCTTTAGAAAACACAATGATGGTTGGCTACACAGACGGATTTATCGGCTACCTGACCGACCCAACATCCCACAAAAACGGCGAGTATGCAGCCAGTGTCGTTCCCAAATTGCTGAATCTTCCCCCATTTATCCCAACCGCAACGCAGATATTTTCCAGCGAAGTGACAAGTTTTCTTAACAAAAATATCGGTTAAAGCAAGTGGCTGGTTTCAATTGAGTCACAATATTTACGGAGCTAAAATGAAATTCAGTCAAGTTCTTCGCAGGCAGTTTTCGTTCACCCTGGCAGTGCTGTTCTGTTTGCATTTACTGCCCGGCTTCG
>JAJRTM010000771.1 GCA_024278285.1 Planctomycetota bacterium | reverse complement strand
TGGTAAGATTCATGGTAAGATTCATGTGAAGACGGATTCTGTTTTCGAGAACGATAAAATAAGTCACGGTAAACGCGAACTCGTTTCAATTTAACAGGCGCAACCGCTGCACCAATGCGAATCGGTTTTAATGGAACCTGTGGTGCAACAGAGATTGTTTTTTCCTGCGATGTTGAAAGCTGTGGATCAGTGGAAGCCTTGCTTGTTGCAGGTTCATTAATCGATGTCGATCGGTACGCATAAGGTTCGAGAACAAGTACACCATTGACGGCAACAAGAACCTGACGATCCATGACAGACATTTCAATTTGAACTGGTTCCTCAAATTGTAATTCGGGCAGGTGTCCTGTTCGTAGGGGTTTTGGGTTTCCGTGCGTGTTCAATTTTACTTCACGACTGGCGAAGTCAAACAGGCAGGAAAAATCGTATTCTCCATCGTTGATACAAAGAGTTAATTGTGCCTGGGGCGATTCTGGTACGACATCCAGTTGAAGCATTATATCACGAACGGGGTTCGAAAGTTGACCAGAAGTTTGATTGTAGGCGAGCTGATCGGTGATTGGTCTTGTATGAGAAATGTTGAATAGTTTTTCAAGAGCCGAATGAAACGAATGATCGGAAGAAAGATTTTTCAGCTTGAGAATCATCTCGGCGGGCAAGGCTCCCCGGCAAGAGATTGTTTTTTTTACTTCGTTGTATTTAATAGGAGCATTTCCGGTTGGTAGCGGAACATCGCCAGGCCATTGGCGAAGCGGAATTGTATGCTTTTCAATACCGCCACTGCGAACCCAGCGTTGAAATACCAGCCATGCTTTTTTTTCTTCAGGATCGCTTTTACTTGTTGATACAGGTTCAAAACGATAGCCGGTTTCTTGTTTCGTCCAGGGTTGTATGTTGTCAAAACTGGTTGGCTGCCAGCAATCCTGGTAATTGTCATCTTGAAATTGCGGGCGATATTTTGAATCGGATACCAGAATTCTCATTTGTTTTTGTTCGGCCAGATTTTTTCGCTGAATTTTACCTTGAACATAAACATCGCCGTTCTTTAAGGCAATTACTTCACCCGGCAGCCCAATAATTCTTTTTGCATACGCCTGTGTGGGACGGTGTGGATTTCGGAACACGACAGCGGACCAGCGTTTTGGCCTATTCCATTCAAAAGCAAGCTTGTCGACTAATAGTTGATCCCCTTCGTTGATGACCAGATTGCTACTGCTGATGTGAGAATAGTTGCAATTCGGGCAAATGATTTTTGTTTCTTCTGTGGAGTCGTTTGTCCTATTGTTGACATCGTTGTTTGCCAGGGTGCGAATGGGGAAGCGGGGGTTCTTTTCTGTCGCAGTCCAGGCAAATTGAAACTGACAGTCCGGGCAAACAATTCGATAATGATAGCCGCGCAACGTAGGAGCCATCGATCCGGTTGAGATCATGAATCCTTCCAACGCAAAGGTGCGAAACAGAGTAACCGCCAAAGCCAACAGCACTAATGCTTCAAGCAGATGTCTGACCATTCCGGATGATTGCCGTTGTTGTGAATCTGAACGTTGCGGACTGGTTCGCTGGCCTGGCTGGGGATGTTTGTGCCGCCTGCTTCTTGAAGCTAATGGTTTCGAGAAGCGTTTTCTTGCCGTTCTTTTTTTTGTCACTGTTCCTGAAGAAGATGTTCCTGAAGAAACGGTCCCCGGAGAAACTGACTCTGACTCTGAAATCGCCGGTTGCTTATTTTGTTGATGATCACCCGGCAGCGAGGCAGTACGGACGGGGGGAGTATTTGCATTTTCCGTAGGGGCTTCAAACTTTATCGTCCCCTGTTTTGTTGCTGGTGTTTGCTCGGCGCGGCTCTCTTCCGAAATGGATTCATCTGGCTGAGAGTTGATTTGTTTTGCGGCATCGTCGTTTTGTGGCTCTTTGCGCGTACCCGCCTTAATCACTGCTTCTGCAAGTGATTCTCGCATCTGTTCTAAAGAGGGAGTTTCAGACGAGCGATTCATGACCGCAACAATTTCCATACGATTTACAGTTAATTTCTTTACGTCTTACGCAAAGACAATAGTTTCCCTGTGTGTAACTATTCAGCGACTGTTTATTTTTACATAAAAACAGGTTGTTCGTAGGGTCCGCTATTGCGGACCACCGCATAAAATAGCGGGATCCACTTCCCATCGTGGTCCGCAATAGCGGACCCTACGTCAAAGCTGAATAGTTACCTCTGTGTATTGTAAGCAGAATCTCGGTATGAGTGAATACGAAAGCTCAATTGATCAGCAGATGCTGTTTTTTATGTGTGAAATTCACCTCATCGCCATAAAACCGATAAAACCGTATTGATTGGATTTTCAACAAAAAGATTCAAGCTATTGAGAATGAAATATCTTCCTTTCCAGATTTTATGTTTTTCTTTGAACTACGTTTCAGTAGAGAAAGGTGTCTTGTTGGTTCAGGCTCTTTGCTGAACTAAGTGAATTTGATGATGGAGCTCTCGAACAATATTTATTTGGTGAAGAGCGATGAACTCATCTTGTCATTCAAAAAAAGTTTCCTGTTTCCGCCGCAAGAGCATCTTTTGCAGGCGAGAAAAGAATGAACGCAGTGGAACTGCAACGGTGGAAATGGCCGTTTGCCTGCCCGTGATTGTCTTACTGGTTTTTGGTGGAGTTGAAGCGGCTCACTTTATTCAATTGAAACAAAATCTGACAATCTGTGCTTACGAAGCAGCCAAAAAAGCAACGCGCGACGATGCCTCGATGCAGGATGCGATTGATCGCTTCAATGAAATTGCCCTCGCCAAAGGAATCACGGGGGCTTCCATCAGTTTTAGCCCTACTTTTAACACCACAACTGCTTCTGGAACAGAAATTACCGTCCAGGTAACAGCCCCTGCAGAGTCTAACTACGAAATGCCGGTCGATTTTTTTCAGAATAGAAATTTGAGTGCAGAAGTGACGATGGTTCGTCAACAATATTAGATCCTGTTTCCAGATTTCGAAAGGCAATCTCATCATGAAGTATGCAACAAAGAATACTCGGAATCGCACCGATAATATTTTGGGAAAACAGGATCCTCGACGTGGCGCCATGCTGGTGCTTATCGCGGTGATGATGTCGCTTTTTCTGGTCTCGCTGGTCTTTACCGTCGATGTCGCTTACATGCAGCTTGTCCGGACCGAATTACGTGTCACCGCAGATGCTTCTGCCAAGGCGGGAATGGAAGCACTCACGCGAACCGAAAGTACAATTGCAGGTATTGCAGCGGCAAAAACGTTGGTACAACGCAACGATGTCGCCGGTCAGCAAATTCAAATTACTGATAACGACATTCTGTTTGGACGTACCGAAGTGAATAACGATGGCAGTTGGAGTTTTCTTCCCAACGAGCAACCTTATTCTGCCATTCAGGTGACTGTCAGCATGACAGACGGTTCTGCCAACTCGGCTGTCCCACTGTTTTTTGGTAGAATTCTAAGCCAATCAAATTTCACTCCCAGGCAAACCGCAGTGGCGGCAAATCTTGTTCAGGAAATAATCTTATGCCTGGATCGTTCCCATTCCATGTGCTTCGATGAATCGGGTCACAGTTGGGACTATCCACCTGGGACTCCCGATTATCCTACCGGGTATATTACGCCTCCCAATCCGGTTGGTAGCCGCTGGGCTGCTCTGGATGGAGCGATTCAACGATTTGTGGCAACCGTGGGATTGCTTCAAATTCAACCCGATGTCGGCGTGGTAACCTGGGGATCAGATATCGTTCTCAGTTCCTACTGGTATCCCTATTCCGGATATTATACACCTGCCACGATTGTGGAAGTACCTTTGGGGCAAAATCTGGGGAGCATCAACGCTGCCATCGCACACAAATATGACCACATTATGATGGGCGGAACAAACATGTCTGCGGGAATTGACGCGTCCGTTAGTTTGTTGATGGATCCCTCCACGAATTCACTTGCCCAAAAGACAATTATTCTTATGTCGGATGGTCAATGGAACACAGGCCGAGATCCTGTCGAAGCGGCACAAGATGCAGCTGATGCAAACATTGTGATTCATACCATTTCGTTTCTTGCAAACGCAGATCAGTACACAATGCAGCAGGTCGCCGCGATTACCGGAGGCCGAGCATACGTCGCGCCCGATGCCGAAACGCTGGAAAACGTTTTCGAAGAACTCGCAAAAATGCTCCCAGTTGTTTTAATAGACTAAGGATGAGGCAGACATCATGAAAAGATATTCCGATAAGCAACCAAAAAACAAATTCACTCATCCTCGTCGTGGGGCTGCCCTTGTTGAATTTGCGATTACGGTACCCATTTTATTTCTGCTCTTCTCTGCGGCGTTTGATTTCTGCAGACTCAGCATGATAACGCATACCGCAGAGCAAGCCGCTTACGAAGGAGCAAGACGCGGGACGATACCTGGAGCCACCGCAGCGATCGCCAAGCAAAGTGCAGAAGAAGAACTGGCACGAATCGGCTTGCAGCAGGCCGTCGTCACGGTCACCCCCGCAGAAATTCGCTCCACCACCGAAGAAGTGACCGTACAGGTCCGCATTCCGATGAATGCAAATGGTTGGATTACGCCAACCGTTTTGAGTGATGCCTACATCACCCGTTCGTGTACGCTCTCTCGTGAATATGTCTCTTCATTTTAAGATGTTGTTTTTCTTAATTTGGATTAGGAAAATCACTCGGGCTTGAGTTTCAATTCTTCTGGAAGTTTATTGCCACCGGTTTCCAGTAACGATAACAGGGCGATGATTTCTTGTTTGGTGAGCACGTTCAGCATGCCGGTGGGCATGGGAGAAATTCGCGAGGCGATTTTTTCGTCGATCTCTTTTTTGCGGATGCGTGTTAACACTTTGGGCGTAAGCATATTGGTCGCAACTTCGTACTCATCAGTCGATTCATTCATAATCACGCCATTGATTACTTTGCCACTTTCCAAAAGAAACTGGTAGTTCTGATACTTCTTGTTAATCTCGCTGGATGGTTCAATCAGTTGCTGTAACAGTTT
>JAJRTM010000770.1 GCA_024278285.1 Planctomycetota bacterium | reverse complement strand
TCCTCCGGAGACCCCGGGCGGCGTATTCCGAGGGAGACAATTTCACGAATCCAATTCATCATCGTTTCTGGCATTTGTTTCTCTTTCTCTCTCCACTCTTAATCAAGCTGTTTCTTCAACCAGTCGGTCACCATTTCCTGAGCACTCTCTTTTTGATTTTCATTGCGATCAATCAATGAAAGGTCCTGGGCGCGAACAACTTTGCGAACGAAATCGTTCTGTTTGGCATTTGCATATTCAGAGGTAAAAACCGCCGGGTGGACGATAACACAATCCCAGGTCGGTTTCCCGAAATTCAAGGAGTAATTCATTGTCCAGCTATAATCATGAAAATTTTCTGCGAGCGTCCCTTGCATTGCAGCACGCGGGATGGCAATCAGAACAAGATCCGGTTTTTGTGGACGGACGATCCTTTTGGAATCAGCATGAATCTGCTTCAACGATTTCCCTTGAACCGGCCAGACTATAATTTCCAGTTTTGCTTTTGGGGCAATTTCCTGAAATGCTTGCCGAATGAGCTTGTCCAGCGGAGGCATCGCGATAATTTTGATTGGTTGATTGGCCTGAATAAGCGATTGCGTTCGCAGAAAAATCGGTTGCGGAGGACCAACATCAGCCAACGAAACGGCTTGTCCGGTTATGGATTTTACGATCATCTGTGCCATCGTTCGATGCCCACTCATATTAGGATGAATTTCATCGCTGAGCAAAAACCGCCATTCCTGTTCGTTCTTCTTTCGTAGCAAGTCCATCTGTTGATAGCAGTCGCAAAGCGAAACGTTTTTCTCCCTCGCAACTTTCCTTACGACATCGCAATACTTAATCAGAACTTCGCTCGGACGCCCGGCTGTGCTGACGACGTTGTTAGGAGTGCAAAGTAAAACTTCCGCGCCAACTTTTCTGCACTTTTGAATGATCGTTTTCAGATTCGCTTCATACGTTTCCAACGGAACACGAGTCATATCATTCAAACCAAACATCACCGTTACCAATGTCGGGGTATGCTTGAGAACATCCCGATCAATTCGAGCCAAAGCATTGACGGTTGTATGTCCGCTGATCCCCGCATTGATCATTGTCAATTGCGATTCGGGATACAATTTCTTAATGGCAATCCCAACCATATCGGTATAAGCCCGCCGACTGCCCGTGTGATAATAAACCCCGGTCACACTGTCCCCAAAACAGACAATCTTGAGCGGTTCGCTCGATTGCAGCCGAGCCATTGTCTTGGGAAAATTCGCCTCCGCTGCAAATCCGGAAGAAACAACAATGCTGATATAGAGACAATTCAACAGAATCACTTGTAAGAAACGACTGTTTGATTTCATGGTCAATTCCCTGAGGCGAGCCGGGCCAGTGATGGCCCTGGTGACTTTCGAGCGTTTAAGTTGTTGGCTTGTTGGTTATTGGTAGCCGAAAAGATGCAGCATGGTATGTGAATGTCGATGAAACAGTTATGAACGTATACAGGATATCGAACCATGCTACTCCACCGTTAATCCCACTGCGCAACCTGTTGGATTTTCTCATATATTTGGCTGAATTGATCTGACTGCTTACGGCCCCAGCCTAAATACCATTGGCTGAGTCCTTCGTCACGGCGGCCTTTAGCGGGACTCGCCGTTTCGTTTGATAATCCTGCTCGCCGCTTAACCTCTTCAAAGGATTCATTTTCAATGGTCTTCAATCCATCGCCTGTATAAAAAAGAGAAAGCCACCATTCAACGTGACTGTTTTCCTCAAGCCTGTTTTGTAAGAAAGATACCGCTTCTTTAGGATCAAGTTGTTGTTCACCCAGTGAATGAAACATTTCCGACTCTCCAATTTTTAACATCGCCATTATTATAGAGCCTACTGCAATACACCATGGCAATGTTCCTTGTTTGTCATCTGAAGTATGGAGAAGATGTCCAAGAATTCGAAAAACCTCTTGTATCTGCCGGGGAGTTAATTTCAAGCCACCCACAAGTTCTGTAACATTGTCTAATCGACTGTGGCTCAGTTCCATGGAGCAGTCCCTGAATCCTTCACGTTTCAGGTAGTAATCCACATACTTTTCAGCCAGTTTTTGATATCCAGATTCTGATATCGGCGGTAGTGTCACTTCACGATGCACAAACTTTCTATAATACTCCTCAAAATCGAGGTCTTGACCAAATGCCATTTTTGCTGAGTTTTCTAACTGTTGACGATCAGCAGCGAGTACAAACGCTACATCATTGATATCAAAAATGTGCTTAATTGTTTCCAAATAGTCGATTGCATAATCAGGCCTGCATCTATCTAACTCGTCAACGAGGAACAACACTTTTTGATCCGAAGCAGCTACAAATTTCTCAATCCCCTCTTTTAGTTTTTTCATCGCATCGCGTCTATTTTGATAGATCGCAAACGTATCATGATGAAGAGGGACAGTTTCATTTCGTTCCTTCTTTTTACCTTTCGCAGACATGCCAGCTTCCGCTGGTTTTATTCCAGTAGCTTTCTCAACCATCTGCGATCCGATAGCAACTCCAAACCATCCAATATCCTTCATCGCTTCTTTAAGAGTTCCGGCAGAGTCTTTATCACTTTCATCGATACGCTCAATCATTGCTGAAGCGATAGCAAACAGAGGGTCACCATAGTAATCGCTTTCCCACGCATTCAGAGAAATCACTATGGGCTTAACTTTTCCTGCATCTGGAACTTCCAAGGATGATTTCCACATTTGAAGGAAAGTAGTTTTTCCAGCACCATACTTTGAGCTCAATGCGACAACTAAGCTGCCTTCAACAAAATCATGCTCAGTAGCTATAAACCGTTCAAGTCGTTGAGCAAAATTATTAAGGCCGAGTAGGTCTTCTTCAAAAGTGGTTATTTTCATTGTCATTTTTTAGTCTGTAGACTGGATAACAGGAATACAAATCCAAATTCAATCACGTGAGGAAATCGTCACTCCTTTGGGCAGGAACTTGATTTCGCGGTCATTGGGGACGGTTTCTCCTGGTGTGCAGCGGCCGTTTTTTATTTGTTGATTGAGTAAATGCAACAACTCTTTCACTTTGGCGGGATGTTTATCGAGCAGATTGTTTTTTTCTGCCCGGTCTTGTTCCAGATTGAACAGTTGCATGGGGGGTAAGCCTTGTTTGAGCGCGACGTTATCTTTGGGGGCGCTCCAGCCGCCGCTGCCTGCAGAAAGGCAGAGTTTCCATTTTCCCTGACGGATGGCAAAACTTCCGTTGATGGAATGACTGATCAGTGCATCTCTGCAGGAAGAATCTGCACCGCCAAAGACTTTCAACAAGCTGAAACCATCTTCGCCGCCGGTTTTCTTGCGGGGCTGTTCGGCCAACTCTTCCAGCGTGGTGTAAATATCGGTCAAACAGGCGAGTGCGTTTGTCTTTTGTCCCTCTTTAATATGACCAGGCCAGCGAACGATCAACGGCACCCGATGCCCCCCTTCGTAGATATCTGCCTTGTGACCACGGTAACCGCCGCTCGGATCGTGACCATGTTCTTTGAGAAGCGGGAAATTTGCTTCGGGCGAACAGCCGTTATCGCTGGTGAAAAAGACGAGGGTGTTTTTGTCGATACCGTTTTCTTTCAGGGCTGCAAAGACCTGCCCCATGTGGTGATCAACCTGCATGACAAAATCGGCATACGGGTTGAGCTTACTCGCATCCTTAAACGGTGGCACCGGAACAATCGGTGTATGAGGAGCGGGCAGGGCAAGGTAAAGGAAAAATGGTTTGCCTGCTTTTGCATCTGCGGATTGTTTTTTGATATGGGCAATCGATTTCCCGAACAAATGTGGCAACACGTCATCAATATGAAAATCAGGTCCAATCGGCCCTTTGCGATACCAGCCGTAGCGATCTTCTTTTTTACTGACACCCTCTTCGCGGTTGGGAATCGCAGTAATGCGACCGGTATCAACCCAGACATACGGTGGCATATCGAGCGAAGCACAATGCCCGTAATATTGATCGAATCCGTTGATATCAGGGCCGTTTTTTACCGCTTTGGTGAAATCGATTTTGCCATCGACTTTGTGCCAGTCCCAACCGAGATGCCATTTGCCGATCATCGCAGTATGGTAACCCGCACCACGCATCAAGTGCCCTAACGTGGGGCGATCCGCGGGAATCAGATGCTCACTCTCGCCCCACAAAACCCCCTTGGCAAGACGAGACCGCCAATTGTAACGACCGGTGAGAAGCCCATAACGAGTCGGCGTGCAAACCGCACTTGGCGTATGAGCATCAAAAAATGTGATCCCTTCATTAGCCATCGTTTGCAAATGTGGCGTCTTAATTTTGCAATCCGGATTCGTCGGCGAAACATCCCCAATCCCCAGGTCATCCGCCATGATGACGATGACATTCGGGCGATTCGCAGCTTCAATAAAAGTTGCGGCATTCGCAAACAAAACAAAGGCAATTAACAGAGACAGTAAATTATTTTTTTTCATGATGTTCTTTTTAGGTTGTTTGTTTCTCTCGTTTAATAAGTTGGTAGGCTGGGACGCGTCGTTATGGAAGACCTCAAAATGTAGGATGGCGTGCTTGCATCCATCAAATACGGTTTCCAGTTCGTCAATCTAATGCCGGTGAATCTAGTGCCAAATGATAACAGTTGTAACTCTTTTTTGTCATTGAATGCAACCTGGCACGCGAAGATGGATGCAAGCACGCCATCCTACGAAACTGCGTTCGCCGGGCAGATATTGTTACATTCAATCCTGTTTTAACAGGGCTTTTGCTGTTATCCAATTGACTTCGTGTGGGAGCAGGTTGTCTCGTGATGCGACGGCGGCGACGGCTCCTGCGGCTTCTCCCATTGCGACGGAATTTCCGGTGACGCGGTAGCTGGCGTGGGCGAGAAAATCGCCGCTGATGCAGCGACCTGCTGTCATCAAGCCATCGACACCTTTTGCAATCAAGGCTCGAAGCGGAATATCGTACGGCCTCATTCGGACACCTTCGTTGCTGATTGCTTTATCAACATTCACTTTTTTCGTTGCAGCATGAACATCGACCCCAAAAGTGACACGGGCGACGGCGTCTTCGTGCCGAACTCCTTTGATCAAATCGTCTTTAGTGACCAGATAACGTCCTTCGATGCGGCGTCCATCTCGAATCCCGATTTGCTCTGCGGTAGCGACCAGATCAATCCCACTCCAAATTCCCCCCAGCGACTTCAACCCTTTGGCGATTCGATCAACTTCGGCTCGGGATCGCATCGTTGCTTCGGAAACCTGGGCGGCATCAAACGGGCGGATGCCGTATTCGTGGTTGACCATTAAAGTGAGCAAGCCGCCTCGCATATGAAACAGCGTCGGTTCTCCATAAGAGGGATCGATGCCGGCTCGTTTGATTTCAGCCTTGAAGCGCTGGCGAGCCTGGTTCTGCCATGATTTCCAGGAATCGTCACCTTCATAAAATAAAACATAGTCCTTGATTTTTTTTACATCAGGAACCGTCACCAGCGCGTTCATTGTCATCGGTTGACAGGGACATTCTTTCGTCCGACCGAACTGCCAGTCGCATCCGGCCAACGCCCCCAAATCGCCATCGCCGGTTGCATCAATAAAGACATCCGCTTTCCACGCCTGCCGCCCGGATTTCGATTCGGTCACAATTGTCGTAAGCCGATTCGTATCGTTTTTATAAGCTGCAACAACACGTGTATGCAACTGCGTTTTGATCTTCTCCTTCATCACCATTTCTTCAAGCAGGCACTTCATCTCTTCCACATGATAGACATAGCGGTATTTGTTCTTTCCAACGCGTGCGTCTCGCTGCTCCAGCCTTTTTGTCAGTTCGTGGCTCAGCCCCGGTTTGTCGAAATCGAAAACATACGTCAGCAGACCAGCCGTCCAGAC
>JAJRTM010000769.1 GCA_024278285.1 Planctomycetota bacterium | reverse complement strand
GGAGCCATGCCAAGTTGGTCGGCTGATGGGAAACAGGTGACGTTTTCCCGCTACAGTCCCAGAAGTGGTGTCTGGAAAATGAATATTGATGGCAGTAATCAGGAATTGATTGAAAACGGCGGCTGGGGAGCCCAATGGTCTCCCGATGGAAAGTTGATCGCCTTTTCAGATTACGGTTTGGGAGAAGCGAATCTGAAAATTTATGATATCGAAGAAGATACATTTCGCTATGTTTTCGCCTTCAACGAAAGTCCCTATTCGCGATATTACTGGAACATGTGCTGGTCGCCAGACAGTAAATCGCTTTGCTTCAAGGGAAAAACAAAGAAGGGTTCTATTGAACTGGCAACAGTGAACATCGACCAGGGGAAAAAAAGCTGGAAGGTCCACTACAGCGACCTCAAAAAACAACCTGGCGAAGATGTCTCCTGGCATCTCGATGGCAAGCAAGTTCTCTGCACTCTGCAATCCCCTGAATTCAAATCCCGAAAGATTTTCATCTTTAATCCGCTCACAGAAGAAAAACCAGTCGTCGTACCTGGTCAAACTTTCAATGAATCCCCAGGAAGTGCCTGCTGGAGTCCTGATGGGAAGAAGTTGATTTTTACGATCAAATAAAAGTGGCAATTCAGTCCAGACGTAAGGTCCGCTATTGCGAACCACACTGGAAAGTGGATCTCCCTGTTTCATGCGGTGGTCCGCAATAGCGGACCCTACGACTAATGACAATTCGCTGAGTAATTAAGTTGCGAGAACTTTTTCCCGAACCAGATCAGTCTATGAGGGTCATTGAATTTCAGAATCAAATGTCAAAATAACTCAAAAAGAAGAACAAATCATGAACTCTCGCCAGTTGATTAAAGCAGGTATTCCAGATTACGCTTTGAAAGAAGCGTTCGCTGTGATTCAAAAAGCAGTGAATTTATCGGGACTGCGCGGGAAAGAACTCAAGCAAAATATGCAGGCGGTGGTTGCTGCACCACAGGATTTTCTGGAAGATGCCATCTACGCTGAATTAGCCGCAGTGCTGACTGAAGACGAAGAAACTGTGCCTGCTGATCCGATTGAGTATCAAACCTGGGGAAGCGATATCGATGAGACGTCTCATGCGCAGATGCAGCAGGCTTGCCGATTACCAGGGGCAGTTGGCGCCGCTTTGATGCCTGATGCACATGTCGGTTACGGATTGCCGATTGGTGGAGTGCTCGCGATGGAAGGGAAAGTGATTCCTTACGCGGTTGGTGTTGATATCGCGTGCCGTATGAAATTATCGATTATTGATGCACCGGTAGATGCGTTAACGAAAAATTTTCACTATTTCAAAACAGCAATCGAAAACGGTACGAAATTTGGTGTTGGTTCTGCCTGGCAGAAACCTCAATCGCATGATGTGCTGGATCGTGATTGGAGTATTACCAAAGTAACTCGCGAAAATAAAGATAAAGCCTGGAAGCAGTTGGGAACTTCCGGTTCGGGAAATCACTTTGTGGAGTTTGGTGTGGTCACTCTTGATGCCGCTGATGAGGAACTGGGCTTGGCTGCGGGAAGTTATGTGGCATTACTGAGCCATTCGGGTTCACGGGGAACCGGGGCTTCGGTTTGCAATACGTATTCAAGTATTGCTCAGAAAAAATTGCCTCGAAAGATGAAAGAATACGGTCGACTCGCCTGGTTGGATATCGATTCTGAAGCCGGAATGGAATATTGGGAAGCGATGAATTTGATGGGTGAATACGCTGCGGCTAACCATGCTGTCATTCACAAAAATGTAGTGAAGCTGGTTGGCGGGCATGTCATTGCATCAGTGGAAAACCATCACAATTTCGCCTGGAAAGAAATTCACGATGGCAAGGAAGTGGTGGTGCATCGCAAGGGAGCAACACCAGCCGGTCCGGGAGTGCTGGGAATTATTCCGGGCTCGATGGCTGATCCTGCTTTCATCGTGCGAGGCAAAGGAAACGATGCCAGCCTGCACTCGGCTTCCCACGGGGCAGGTCGCAGAATGTCCCGCACCAAAGCGAAAAGTCTGTTCAATTACAAAGCCGTACGAAACGATCTGGAGAAGAAAGGAGTACACATTATTTCTGCGGGAGCGGACGAAGTTCCCAGCGTTTACAAAGATATCCGTGAGGTCATGTCCCAGCAGCAAGACCTTGTGGAAACGGTTGGACGCTTCGATCCAAAAATCGTCAAAATGTGCGGCGACGGCTCACGAGCCGAAGACTGATTGAAACCGGAGTGAAATTCCTTTTTTCAGTGTTACTTTTTCAGTGTTACTTTTTCAGTGTTGCTTCTTCAGTGTTAACTGGAATTAAGCTCCTCGGGTTGCCGCTATCGCATTTGGAGCGGGTCAACATCGATGGCGTATTCTATATGTGGAATTTTGCTGATGCTTTTTCTGCAAACATGAAGCAGTTCACAGAGCGCCGCGTGGCTTTGGCTGCTGATGAGGATGTGAAAGCGAAAATAATCTTTGAGTCGGGAAAGTGGCGCGGGGCTGGGGCCGAGGATTCGATAAGCGTGTGGCATCTTGCGTGTTTGATCTCGCAAGATATCTCCCATTTCGATGGAAGCTTGCTCGACCTGTTTTTCGTCTTTTCCTCGAATGATGACTCGCAGCAAATCTGAATGCGGCGGCATCTGCCTCCCTTCGCGGTGTTTCAATTCCTGTTTGGCAAAACCGATGTAATCATGCTCGGCGGCAAAGCAAATCGGTTCTGCATCGGGCTGCATCGTTTGTACGAGGACTCGTCCGCCGCGCGAACTGCGACCGGTTCTGCCTGCTACTTGGGAGATCAATTGAAAGGTTCGTTCGGAAGCGCGAAAATCCGTTTGATACAGCGATGTATCGGCATGAATAACACCGACCAGCGTGACATTCGGGAAATCAAGCCCCTTGGCGATCATTTGTGTGCCAAGCAGGATGGAGACTTCGCCATGCCTGAATTTCTCGAGTGCTTCATCGTGACTGCCCGGCTTTCGCATCGAATCGCTATCCATACGGATGGCCGAAACGCCGGGGAATTTACTGCGAACTTCATCTTCAAGCCGCTGCGTTCCCGAACCAAAATGCCTTAACCCCGGCTGATGACAGGACGGGCAGGAATCGGGGAGCGTTGTTTTGAAATCGCAGGTGTGGCACATGCAGAGTTTTTTATCTTTGTGCCAGGTTAAACTGGTTGTACAATGGGGGCAGCAAAACTTCTCGCTACATTGCCTGCACCATAAGACGGGGGTGAATCCACGAAGGTTGAAAAACAGAATAATCTGCCCATCGTCTTTAAGTGCCTGATCCATCGATGTGCGTAACGCCCGCCCGATGCTGTGTCCTCGTTTGATGAGCGGATCGTTGACGGTATCGACGATAATCACCGGAGGCATCGGCAGTTTTTCAATTCGTTCGGGCAGCGAAATGAGGCGGTACTGTTTTGTCTTCGCCTTCCACCACGATTCCAGCGTTGGCGTGGCGGTGCCAAGCACGAGCGGGATCTTTTCCATCATTGCCCGTTTGCGAGCCACTTCCCGTGCATGATACCGCGGAATTGTTTCCTGTTTGAATGTGTTTTCGTGCTCTTCATCGATGATAATCATTCCCAGGTTCGGCATCGGTGCGAAGACTGCACTTCGCGCCCCAACAACGACCTGCACTTTTCCGGAAGCGATCTGTTGCCAATGCCAATGCCTTTCGGAATCTGTCAGATGAGAATGCAATACCGCGACCGAATCGAAACGCCTGCTGAACCTTCGGATCGTTTGTGGCGTTAAGCTGATTTCAGGCACAAGTAGAATCGCCTGCTGTTCCCGATCAACAATATGGCGGATCGCCCGGATGTAAACTTCTGTTTTTCCGGAACCTGTCACACCATGCAATAACAATGTTTCGTGCGGCGATGTTTTTCCGTCGGCTGCATCGATAATGGCATCGAGTGCCCGCTGTTGATAATCACTAAGCGACAATGCTTCTTCCCGTTTGACATGTTTTTGTTCAGGAGAGAATGTCAGACGTGTTTCACGAATCGCTTCGATGATGCCCTTTTTTCGTAGCGTGTTCACAGGCGATGTCCCACACTTTGCCGTCGCGGTTAAAACATCAATCAGCATCGGCTCTTTCGCCGACTTCAACACTTCAACAACAGCGCGTTGCTTGGCGGGAAGTTGCCAGTCATCGATGCGATCCAGAATTCCTTCCGCTAACTGAAACAGTCGAAACTCACGCGTCCCCGCATTTTTTTTGACCGCAGCCGGGATCACACTGTGTAGTACCTGCCCCCAGCTACACAGATAATACTCTGCGATCCAGCGAGTGAGATCAAGCATTTTCTGATTCACGAGCGGTTCGCGATCCAGAATTTCGACGATCTCTTTCAACTTCCGCTTCCCGGAAAGTTCGGGCGGAATTCCATGTTGAAGTCCGGTACAAAAACCAACCGCTATTCTGTTACCCCGCCCAAGTGGTGCTTTCACCCGCTGCCCGGGGCGCAGCATCTCCCGCAATGGATCGGGCACCAGATAATGATACCCCGTTTCCATCGGACGATTAAAAACCACCTCAGCAACAAGACGATCACGAAGATCAGCCTCGCTCCATTTCAAATCGGCAGCATCCTGAAATAAATTCTGTTGTCGGTTCACATCGGCATTGTAGAACGAAGCGATTCAACAGACCAGCGTGGAGAATTATACTGGATTTTCAGGCCGTTTATTTGCCGCCGTTGCATGAAAAGAAGCTATTCCTCTTTCAATTTCACTATTATTTCGGTTTCGACACTTGAGCCAAGCGGGAGTGCGACCATGCCGATGGCGGTGCGGGCGGCCAGGCCGGCGTCGCCAAATACTTCGAGTAAAAGTTCTGAAGCCCCGTTGATGACCAGATGCTGATCGGTAAAATCGGGTTCAGAATAGACGTAGCCGGTTAATCGTAGGATTTCTTCGACCCGGTCAAGAGAGCCGATTGCTTTTTTGAGCATGCGCAAGTTGTTGGCAACACATAGCGCGGCGGCCTTTTGAGATTCCTCCAGCGAAACTTGTGAAGGGACTTTTCCCTTGGTGATCAGCTCATCCCCTTCCATCGGGACGGCTCCGGAAACGTACGCAGTCGTGCCTGTAATCGCGACCTGACGATAGATTGCTCCGGGAGAAGGAACGAGTTCCGGCGGATATCCCAACGCAGCTAATTTTTCTTCGGGTGTACTCATTGTTGTTTTCCTGTAAAGTAAGGGACCGTAAGATTGTTTTTTGTTCTCTGAAGTTTATTGAATTTCCTCATTTATGCACGCCTGAGAGAAGTTGATCTTGTGTGAAATGAACTTTTTCTTGAATCCAGAAATCCCGATGCCGACTCGAAATATCAAACTAACCATTTCTTACGATGGCGGTTCCTATCACGGCTGGCAGGTGCAACCGGATCGTATCACCGTTCAGGAAGTGATTGAAAATGCGATCTTGCAAATCACGGGAGAGCCGTCGCGGCTGGCAAGTGCAGGGCGAACCGATACCGGGGTGCATGCGATTGGCCAGGTGGCAAGTCTCAAAACGAATTCAACAATCCCGGCTGAGAGATTCCGACCGGCGATCCAATCGCAATTACCCGATGATGTTGTCATTCGAGATTCATGCGAAGTCCCCGACGATTTCCATGCCGGTTATGCTGCCAGGTGGAAACTGTATCGCTATTTGATTTTGAATTCAGAAATTCCGCATCCTCATCTGAATCGATTCACAACACGCATCGCAGCGAAATTAGATGCAACGAAAATGAACCAGGCGGCTCAATCGCTTGTGGGCGAACACGATTTTCGTTCCTTCGAATCGCATTATCCAAACAAAGCAACCAGCGTGCGGCACGTTAAATATTGCAGTGTTCAACAGGGAACTTCGTGGTCCGCGTGGCAGCCAAGCATTGAAGGTAACCCGATTCTCGACAATAATTTATCGATTATCTCGCTTGATATTGTCGCCAACGGTTTTCTTTACAACATGGTACGGGCGATAACGGGAACACTTCTAAAAATAGGCAGCGGCGATTGGCCTGTCGATGCAGCGAAGCGTGTCCTTGAAGCGATGGACCGCAAACAAGCCGGCCCAACCGCCCCGCCACAAGGTCTTTATTTAATGCACGTCGAATACGAACGAGATTTCGATACAGTTGAATTTCTCTAAAAAGTGCCCATTCATAGTCCGTAGGGTCCGCAATAGCGGACCCTACGACTGGAAAACAAAAGCAAATACGATAAGCCGCGAAGAGCCCGATTCAAATCTGTTTGGCCATTGCGATGGCTCCCAGAATTCCTGATCGGTTGCCAAGTTCTGGGGGGATGATGTATTGATCGATATTTTCCTGAACCGCTTCAGAACCAACATAGTTATTGAGAAGATCTTTCACCTTTTTGCGGATCAGCGGAAACAATGTTTCCTGCTGCATCACACCGCCCCCCATGATGATTTTTTGGGGCGAAATTGTGCAGATAAAATTGACCAGAGCATACGCAAGATACTCTGCTTCGAGTTCCCAGGCGGGATGATTGGGAGGCAACTTTTGTCCTTCAATCCCCCATCGCTGCTTCATTGCAACTCCGCAAGCGAGTCCTTCCAAACAATCGCCATGAAACGGGCAACTACCGGGATAGGGGTCTTTCGTGAGATCATGTGGAATGCGGATGTGCCCCACTTCCGGGTGAACCAGTCCGTGCATCATCTTGCCGTTTACAAAACCGCCGCCACCCAGACCGGTGCCAATGGTCAGGTACATGAAAGTATCCAACCCCTGCGCTGCCCCCCAGGTTTGTTCGCCCAAAGCAGCAACATTCACATCGGTATCAAACGCGACCGGAATTTGTAACGCGTTTTTCATCGTTCCCAGAAAATCGGTATGACTCCAACCCGGCTTGGGGGTTGATGTAATAGAGCCGAACGTTTCAGATTCCGGATGGACATCGACCGGACCAAATGAAGCAATCCCCAGCGAAGCAATCTCATTTCCCGCAGCCGCCTGTTTCTGAAAGTAATCGATCACCTTCGCAAAGGTTTTTTCGGGAGTCGTGGTCTCAATCCGAACAACATCCCGCAAATCGTCCGGTCCGGTCCCCACCGCACAAACAAACTTCGTCCCCCCCGCTTCAATCCCGCCGTATAATTTGCTCATGGTGTTCTTTATTCCGCAGTTTTCGGAATGTAGTTCCGTAAAAAAGTGTGGCTTTGTTGGAGTGAGGCGAGGCGGCCTTCAATCGTGCCTTCGTAGGCTCTGTCTTCGACTTCGACACAGACCGGGCCGTTGTAGCCGGTATCTGTTAATGCGGAAAAGAATTGGCCCCAGTTGACATCGCCCATGCCGGGGAGTTTGGGGGTGTGATACTGATTCGGATTCGCCATGATGCCAACTTCATTCAGGCGATCGATATCGAGCCGAACATCTTTGGCGTGAATGTGAAACAGGCGATCTGCAAAATCGCGGATCGGTTTGATTGCATCCATCTGTTGCCAGATCATGTGTGAGGGATCGTAATTCAAGCCGATTGAATCGCTTTCCAAATCCGCGAACATTCGCTTCCAGATGGCAGGACTAATCGCCAGGTTCTTGCCGCCGGGCCATTCGTCATCAGAAAAGAGCATCGGACAATTTTCGATGCCGATGCGTACCTGATGTTCTTCCGCCAGTTCAACAATCGGTTTCCATGTTTCTAGAAAGCGTGACCAGTTCGCATCGATTGATTTTGTCCAGTCTCGCCCGATGAAAGTATTCATCTGGTTGATGCCAAGTTTGTGACAGGCGACGATAATTTTCTTAATCTGATCGCAAGCCTGTTTTGCTTCTGCTGCGTCAGGCGAAAGTGGATTCGGATAGTACCCTAAACCGCTGATCGAAACGCCGGTTTCATCGAGCAGCGATTGAATCTTTTCGATTGCTGCATCGTCTAATTCTGCGACATCGATATGAGTAATGCCCGCGTAACGCCGTTCTGCTTTACCGAAAGGCCAGCACATAATTTCGACGCAATCGTAACCAATTCGATCAGCCGTGCGGATCACTTGATCGAAGTTGTATTCAGGAAGTATGGCGGAGACAAATCCTAATTGCATCGGTTGTTCTTTCTTGTAAGAGAGTTGTGTTAGTGATATCGCTTTTCGGCATGCAACAGGCGGTGCTTTTTCGATCCGGTGAAAAAGAGGCCCGTTTCGCAGTCGCCTTTGGCTTGCCGTTAAACGAATTATTATGGTGGATCATAACCACTTCCCCCCCACGGGTGACAGCGAAAGATCCGCAAGCATCCCCGCCATGCACCGCGGATAGCTCCATATTTATTGACGGCTTGAATGAAGTAGTTGCTGCATGTCGGTTCGTATCTGCACTGGCGACCGATCAGCGGACTTAACGTCCATTGATAAAGTCGCACGAGGCCAATTAATAGCCGGGCGGGAAGATGCCAGATTGTTTGCAGGAGACGTGACATCATTTAACCATCAAGCCGGCGGGCGATTCGTTTTGCAAGTTTCAATAACGATTGACGATACTCCCTTAGCCCGGCACCAGAACCAACACGCGGGATCAGAACGAGATCCAAGCCGACAGGCAATTGATGCCTGCACAAGCGAAAGGCTTCGCGGAGTAATCTTTTTTTTCGATTGCGATGAACGGCGTTGCCATGCTTTTTGGAAACACTCAAGCCACGTCTTGTGATATCCAGCGAATTGCGGGCGGCGAAAATTAAAAGATGATCATCGCTTGCCCGTTGTTTCCGTTCGTAAACCCGCTGGAAATCATCCGACTTTCTCAGTCGGCATTCTTTCGGAAGACTCAGGTCGGTGCTGTTTTCTGCATGGCTCATTCGTGATCGGTATCCGCTGCTTCGTCTGTCAATTCAGAAGTATCATTCGCTTTGTTTTTCAGATACCACATCGGATCACGAAGCGGGGCATTCGGCAAAGGCTTACGGGCAATTCTACGAATACGATTGCCAAACAGGAAGACAATCAATAATAAAATGCCACCCAAAATAGCAACACCGATTAGCATGATCCAACTGGCTGAAATCATTTGCTTGCGGCGTTCTTGTTGTTCAGGAGTCGGCTTCCGGGCGGTCTGTTCAATACTCGAATCTTCCCTGTTTTCAGAAGTAACTTTCGCAGGAATTTCGCCAGCAATAATTACATGCGGTGGTGAAAGAATGTTACTTGTGAGCAGAATGAATAAGAGTGCAAATTTCATTATCTGAATTAATTCCATGAAGCCCTTATCAGAGTTGTAGGCTGCATTGTAACGCACCAAATGAGGTATGCGTATAAAAGGTGCATCACGACGCACCCTGCATCACCCAAAGAGTGAATTCCAACAGCAATCATTCCAGAGAAAAATCTGGTGCGTGACTAACAATCGCCTTCATCTCTCGGACGGCTTGTTCGATGCCGATAAACATCGAACGGGAGATAATACTGTGACCGATATTCAACTCACTCACGCCGGGGATTTCTGCAACTGGTTCCACATTTCGGTATGTTAACCCATGCCCCATGTGGAGCAGCATGTTTCGATCCAACGCATCATCACCTGCAATCAGCAACCGTTCAAGTTCTCGGGAAATATCTTCAACGTTTTTTGCTTCGGCGTAACAACCAGTATGTAGTTCAACGCCATGAACATTCAAGGCGTCCGCGGCTGCAATTTGTTGAATTTCCGGATCGATAAACAAACTCACTTCAATGCCTGCTTCCAACAGGCGATCAACACATTTCTGAACACGGTCTCGGTTCTTCAGAAGATCGAGCCCGCCTTCGGTCGTAATTTCTTCCCGACTTTCAGGGACAAGAGTGCATTGTTCAGGCAGGATTTCCAGAGCGAAATCGACAATCGATTCTGTGATCGACATTTCCAGATTCAATTTCACCTGCACGGTTTCTTTCAACAGGCGAACATCACGATCCTGAATATGCCGGCGATCTTCGCGAAGATGCACCGTAATTCCGTCCGCCCCGCCCAATTCCGCCAGCGCAGCCGCCCAGACAGGATCAGGCTCGACGGTTCTGCGAGCCTGACGCACGGTCGCGACATGATCAATATTAACACCTAACTTTGGCATGATTTCCCTCAAACTCTGTTCTATAAGTTACCACCTCTTTAGTTATCAATAAGACACCGAACAGGGGCATGGGTTCAATCGGGATTGTCCCAATTCTGCCTGCAGTTAGCAACTGTGCAGCAACGAACGCAAGAATGGACTTCACAACCAGAGATTTCCAACCTCTTTATCAAAAAAACACTGCGTAAAAGTGGCAGGATGTTCATGCGTGCCGTCAGGCACCAAGATTTCAGCGATCAGCTTGATGATCAGAATAAGCGATGCCTGAAAAACAATTCCTCGGGTTGCTGTGCAACTCAGACAACCCTGAACGGGATTGACTGAGCTACCCGGTCCGGTTTGCCCGGGTGATGGACTAATCGAGAATGCTGTTGAGGATTTGCATCATTCGTCGTGAATTTGTTTTTTTCAGCGGGATCAGCGTGACCCCTTTGGAGCGTGTCGTGCGTGCGGAATCGTCGAGAGAAGCGATTAGTTCTTCTATTTCTTCGAGCAAACTTTGTGGCGCTTTCACGATGAGTGAATTTGTTTCTGTTTGAACTTCGAGGGTCAGCAGTGGTGACGAAGCTGCTGCGTTAATTTGCCGCAGGACGGTTGCGAGTTCTGGCGGAACTCCTTTGGGTATAGTGACATTTCGGCGTGAACCGCCGGCTGTCATTTGTGGTCGATAAATGCCCTGAATAAGTCGCTCGACACGAGACGCATTGGCGTAAATCATCGGGATCACTTTCGTTTGGAAAGCTCGTTTGGTATCTGGAATGTTTTCGATATCGAGCACTTGCACAAGCTGTTCGATTCGATCCCGGTCACTTCGCCCCGCATACACGATCAGCACATTCAATCGTTCTTCGGGGACGAGGACAACGTTGCCGAAAGAGAGGCCGCCGGTGCGTTTGTTGAATATCTGCTTTAACGTTGTCGAAACTTCTGTGGCTCCTGCGTTTTTCAATTGAAAGATACTGAAATCTCGATTTCGACTGTTCCCGGCCCGCGAAAACATGGCTCGCAATAAAGCCTCCATCTGGTCGAGGGCTTCGGTATCTTCAGAAGTAATGGTCAATCGCCCCTGTCCCGGCATGATGACAATAGGGGAAAGGGCAGGGTCTTTTTTTGTTTTCGCGGAATCGTCACCTGTCGGTTTTTTTGGCGGGACGGAAAAATGGCCAGGCAATTTATCCTGTGTGTCGCCCGGTTTAAGAATGCGGATCGGGTTCTTTCTCATTTTGGGCCATAGATCTTCGACTTGGCGAAGTGCTCCATCCACGTTGCCGGTGATCGGGATAATTCGCATCGTTCGATTTGATTGCCCTTTTCCGGCTTGCGTCAGATTCACTTCTCCCATTTTTACCAGCAGGGAACGTATTTCCTGAATTTGTTCCGGGCTGGCTCGAACAATTAATTGCTGGGCGTCTTCGTTGGTTTGAATGGAGGGGATATCTTCAAAATCGGTTAATCCATCGTTGTAAACGCCATCAATCGCGATCTGAGCCGTGAGAGAATCGAGAAACGATAACTGAAACACTTCCAATTCTCGCGGCTTCTTGTTCATCATTCGTTCAAATGCTTCCTGTACCTTTGCATGTCCTGCTTTGGTCGTTGTCACCATGATATATCTGGAGCGTAGTTCATGAAGCACCTTCGCCGCTTTATCTTCGGGGCGCAAAACCCCCTGAATCATGCTGACAAAAGCATCGCCGTTGAATGCGTTGTCGATTTTGTAAAGATCGACCGTGCGAGATTCTCCCTTATGTTCTTGTGGATCCAATTCTGCCAGGAGTTCCTGAATAGTTTTGTGCTGGACTGGTCGAGCGACTGCAATTAATGTCTGGTTGATTTGATCCAGTGACAGGCGGACTTCGTCAGTTCGCACAAACAAATTATTCAAAACATCGAGAACGGTTTCGCCATCAGCGTTTGCGAGATGATATGTTTTTGCTGTCAGTCCGTTTTCTCCCTTCAGAATGCCAGTCATCTCACCAACAACCTTTTCGATGACCTGATGCTGCTCCGGAGTAGCCGTTGCGATTAGTACCGAAGCCCCACGATCTGTCACGAGAGTGGCATCAGGAAACATCGCCTGTAACGCTTGTGAAGCTTGCAGGGCATCTCCGCGAGATAGCCGGTAAGTTTTGGTGACAAAGCCTTTGTCTTTCAAATGAGTCGTCGTGATTTGTTCGATCAGCTTGCGGATTTGTTCCTGTTCTTCAGGAGGAGCGCTGACCAGCAGACTGGAGCCTCTTCTGGGAGCAGAAATTTTCACGCGGTCAGAGACCAAAGGTTCCAGCGCAGTCTGGACGACAAACCCTTCCAGCGGCGCGACGCGATAAACTTCCAGTTCCAATTCCTCTTTTTCGACAGCTTCGGTGTCGTACTGCGTGATGAGTTCTTTGATTGTGTCGTGCTGTTTTTTTCGGGCAACGATCACCAATTGCCCGGTTTGATCATTCACCGCTACTTCGATTCGGTTCAGTCTTCCATAATAAAGATTTCTTAAAATGCCTTGCAAATTGCTGACTCGAACATGTTTTGTTTTGTAGACGACAGGATAGGGAGCATCCCCATCTAAATTTGCCCCTTCAATTTGCTTAGCGACTTTTTCGATCATCACATGCTGTTCGAGGGTGGCGGTGGCGACAATGATTTTTCGATCTCTATCGACGACAATTGTTGCATCAGGATACAACGCAAGCAAAACTTCCTGAGCTTCGTCAGCATTGGGAGCACCGACAAAGTAAGTTTTTGTTGTCAGATTACTTCCTTTTTCAAGCCCGGCGAGAACCTGGTCGATCATCCCTTTTATTGTCTGCTGTTTGTCTGCCGGGGCGCGAACGAAGACTTGGCGCCCGGTCGCATCGATGGTAATTAGCACATCATCTTCCATCAAGGGCTGAATCACCTGATAAACAGCAGTGGGATCAACCCCTTTGATTTTATAAACAGCAAGAGTTTTAGGTTTGTAGATTGTTTTATTGGCTTGCAACTGAGCCAGCACTTTCTTTAGTTCTTCATGTTCTTTCGCGGTAGCCACGACCGCAATCTGATCTTTATTCGCCCCCGCGTTAATGCTGGCTGCGGGAACTGAATTCGACAAGACCGTGGTTGCACTGGAGCCTAAATCACGGATGGAATAAATGACCAGCGTTCTTTTTTCATCAAACGGTTTTTCTTCGGTAATTTGCTTGAGTGTCTGTTCAATTTTTTCGTGTTCAGCTAAAGAGACAATCGCAAGCAATCGTTTTCCGTCAGCCGTTGCAGTGAAGCTGACTTCCGGAACTGCCGTCGCCAGGACCGTTTGTGCTTCTGCCCCGCCTGCAAGATCAATGTTGTAAAACTTTAATGTTTTTTTATGGTCAAACGGTTTCTCTTCGCTTAACTGCTTCAAGGTTGCTTCAATTTTTTCATTTTCTTCCGAAGAAACCATTGCCAATAATCGTTTCCCATCAGCAGATGCAGTAAAACTGACACCAGGGACGGCGGTCGCCAGAACGGTTTGTGCTTCTGGTCCGCCCGCTGTGTTAATATCATAAAACTTCAGCATTTTATTATCATCAAATGGTTTTTCTTCGGTGATTTTTTTCAGTGTCTCTTCAATTTTTTCGTGCTCAGATAAAGAGACAATCGCAAGCAATCGTTTTCCGTCAGCCGTTGCAGTGAAGCTGACTTCCGGAACTGCTGTCGCCAGGACTGTTTGTGCTTCTGCCCCGCCTGCATCACCAATATGATAAAACTTCAACATCTTCTTCTGCGCAGAAACGGGTGAGTTGGCGAGTTGATTGAGTGTCGTTTGTATCTTCTGTTTCACAATCACATCGACCCGTGCAATAAGTGTTTTTCCGGAACCGCCCACCAAAAACTGAATCTCGGGAGCAACTTGTGCCAGTACCGATTGAGCGGTTTCTATTGGGATCTGACCCAGTTCGAAAACTTCGACCGATTTTTCAACCCCATCCCCTCGGTTAATACCCTTAACGATATCGTCCAACAGAAGGTGATCCGCCTCACTCGCCCAGGCCAAAAGTTCTTTGCCGTTGAAGACAACTTTCGCTTCCGGGGCAGCTTGCGAGAGAATACTCAGTATTCCTGTGAGGGTTCCCCCATCGACGGTATATTGTTTGAGTGTTGCTTTGTTTTCAGCCTGCGCGACCAGCGATATCTCTTCCACTGTCGAACGAATTCTTTCGTGTTCCTCTTTGGTGGCTAATGCCATCATTGTTTTGCTGATCGGATCGATCATGATGTTGGCTTGCGGAAAGGCGTTTCTCCAAAAGGCATCCAGGTAAACATTATATGTTTGCGAAACCATCGGATAAATAACGATGGTTCGCTTGGAGGTCGCAGAAGAAGCCAGCTTTAACGCATCGAGCAGTTCCACAATTTCCTGATGCTCTTTTTCTTTGGCTCGAACAATCAGCGTTTCGCCTGTTCGATCTTGAATCACGTACGCTTCGGGCAATTCAGCGGCGATCAATGCGATCGCAGAAGTTGGGTCAATTCCTTTGACCGGATAGACCATCAGTTTGATCTCTTTTTCGATTGGCGTTTCGGTATCAAGCTGTTCAATCGCGGAGCGGATTGTTGCTTGCAATTTCGGTTTGGCATGAATGAGAATTCGAGAGCCTTTTTCATCCGGCGTGATCTTGGCATCGGGAAAAAGATCGGTCAGCGTTGTTGCTACAGCGTCTGCGGAAACGTGGTGAATGGGGTAGACGATCAATTTCGCTTTTTGATCAGGCGGGACTTCCTTTTGAAGTTGTTTGATGATCCCTGAAATGATTTCGTGCTGAGTCGGTTTTGCCCAGATCGTTATTTCGCCTGGTTGTGTATCGGCTAAAACCTGCATACCGGGCAGTTCTTCCATCAACACGGCTGATAAACTTGTAAAACGAAGACGCTCAGCCGTATTCATTTCGTAAATTTTCAAGGTCTTCGGTTCTCTGACAGGAGCGGACTCCTCCAGCTTTTTCAACGTTTCTGCAATTTTCAAATGGTCCGATTTATCAGCAACAACTGAAAGGCGTTTTGCCTGTTCTTCAAACGAAATTTGCGTACTCGGGAACATCGCCTGCAAAATCGTCTGGGCAGAAACGCCTGGCGTATTCTTTAAGGAATAAAAGCGAAGCTCAGGAACTTCGCCGCCCGCATCTTGAGAAACCTGCTCGATCACCTGGGCAATGACCGCATGATCCTTCGTGGTTGCAGTAATCAGCAACCGTCGATTAACAGCATCAGCAGTCACACTCGCCTTTGGAACCAGCCCGGTAAGAAGCGTTGTCAACGTGGTTAAATCGACCTTTGCCTGTAACGGATACGATTTCAAAGCAGGTTTTTCGCTCGCTGTTTCTGAAGCAACCTGCTTGAGGACATTTTCAATAACCGCATGATCCTTCGTGGTTGCGATGATGAGAAACTGCTCGTTTTCAGTGTTCAAAGTAACTTGTGCTTGTGGAGCCAATGTTTGCAGCAATGCGGTGACACTGGAAGTATCGATGTTGTGCGAATCGTAAATTATAAGTTGTTTTTGTGTTATCGTTAAGTTCTTCTGCAATTGCTCAATCGTTTGGGTAATGAAGACCTGTTTTTCAGCAGGGGCAACAACAATCAGCCGTTCATTTTGAGGATCAGTTGTGATTGTCGCTTCAGGAACGACCGAGCCAAGTACCGTCGTAATCATCGAAGCGACCTCGGCAGCCATCGGATAGGTTTGCACGACGGGCGGTTTCTGCTTTTCAATTTGCGGTTTGAGTTGCTCAATTAACGAGCCAATCGCCTGATGCTCCGCCAACGTGCCAATGACAATCAGACTTCCTGTTTTTGAATCTATCGTGACCTTCACTTCAGGGAGTAGAATTTGCAAAAGTGTTTGGACTGCACTCGGGTCGATCTTTTCCAGCGGATAAACTTCGAGCTGAGTCAGCCCGGATTCTGCGGAGCGAGCCGAGAGTTTCAATAAAGATTCTGCAATTTGTTTCTGATCCGCTTTTGTTGCCCAGACAACCAGTTTTTTTCCTGGTGCATCGAATCGGAATTGTCCCGTTGGGGCGACCAGTTGAAGTGTAGCCAGCAGTTCCGAAATGTTGGATGATCGCACGGGATAGAGTTCGAGTGCCGGTTGCTTTTCCGGTCCCAGATTAGCTTCGAGTTGATCGATAATCTGTTTCGCATTTGCCTGTTCGGTCGGTGTGGCGTTGATCGTGATTTGGTTGGCAGCCGTATCGACAACAACGGTTCCAGTAATGATCTGCTTCAACACTTCGCCCGGCTGTGTCGGGTTGGCATGTTTAATTGGATAGACGACCACGACCGGTTTTTCAGCGGGTGGTTTTGGGGTTGGACTGGCGGGAACGGCTACCTGTTTAATAATTTTATCAATCAACCGAACCCTCCCGGCTGGCCCACTGATTAAAATCTGCCCGGTCGCTGCAAGCGGTTCTGCCTTGCTATACGTTCCCAAAAGTGGAGTGATCTCCGCCTTGACGGAAACAACGGGGCGACCTTCAAGCGGAATAAGGACAGAAACAAATTCAAACTGTCCACGGGTGGCGAGATCTTCGGGGGTAATTTGTGGAATCGCACCTTCGGGGAGTCCCCCCTTGAGGTCCAGACACATCAACAAGCGTTCTCGCCGGACGAGTGTAAAACCTTTCGTCAACAACCAGCCGTTAATCAAGTCAATCGCTTCGGTCGGGGAGTATTCCTTGCTGTCTTTATAGTTGAATGTGCCGGGCGGGGCGGTCTCCATCACCAGTGATAAATCTGCTTCGCCTGCGATCCAGTTCAAGACTTCCGGCCATTTTTGCAGACGAAAATTGAACTTCAGCCGAGGGGCTTCAAATAACTCTTTGTATTTTTTCTTTTGCTCATCGTTGAGAACACCTAGAAGTTTCGCGGCTGCCTCCACTTGAATTTGCGTCTTGGTGGCATCATCAGCTTCCGCGGTTGCCTTATCTCGTTCAGTAACAATTGTCGTGATGGCAGTCTTCTGTTCCTCCGTCAAATTCAAAGCGGTTGCAACAGTCGAACTGGTCAGCCTTTGTGAAACTGTCTCCAACGATTTAGCTGGCTCGGCTTCAACCGAAACAGAAATAGCCAATACCACAAACAGGAATAGCGAACCAGAAAATAATTTTGATATTGGTGAGATATTAATCATGGCGATTTCATCTGGAAGGAACGAACGGTGGGAATCAAGATGCCTTATCTTGTTAAAAGTACCCCGTTTTACTATTAATCGCAAGAACAATCACTCTAATTCCAGCCTATGTTCGCTGCCAAGCTTGACCATTTCAATTGTTTTTAGCGGATTGATCGCTTCAATTGTAACAAACAAGCATTTCAGACCGCGATTCTTTCACCTTCTCTGTTATAATTGATAACACTGGTATAATCGTGAATATCTGCACACGAGCCCCTTTACAGTTTGTCAAGGGGGTTGAATTAATGGTGTGTCGATCCTTAAATTGAAGGCAGGACGTTTGTCGAAGGGTTGCGTAGCAACAAGATGGTACGCCATGTGGTCACCAAGATTCTTGGAAGCTCAATAAATAATCTCTGATTCTACCGGATTCTATGTGCAGCCGGTTTGAGTGACCAAAAATCGTTTTGCACCAAGCAATTACTGTCGAGTTTTACTTTTTTTGGCTGAAGGCCTCTTTTACCATAGCCTGGGGCATCGCCCCAGGAAAAAAGGATCCGATTCACTTATTGGCTGAAAGCCATATTCAATGCTTTTGTTTATGGCTTTCAGCCAAAGGGGCTTATTTTGATCTCTTCCTGGGGCGAT
>JAJRTM010000768.1 GCA_024278285.1 Planctomycetota bacterium | reverse complement strand
GATAAAATGCTTTCGCATTCATTGAAATACGGACACGTTTTATACTGCATCGATAACGAAACCAATGGCGAAGAAGCCTGGAGCACTTATTGGGCAGAATTTATTCGCCAGCGTTCAATAGAAACGAATCAACCGGTTTGTATTACCGAAATGTGGGATGACTGGAACCTCAGCGGACCGCATCACCGTCGCACGATCGATCATCCCGAGCGTTACGAATTTATCGATGTCTCCCAGAACAACCACCAGAAACGCCAAAAACATTGGGACAACTTCCAGGCGTTGCGGAAGCGGTTATTGAATAAGCCTCGTCCCATTAATACTGTGAAAACTTATGGCGCGGATGGTAATAAGTTCGGTCACTCCAGTCAGGATGGCATCGGCAGGTTCTGGCGTCACCTCATTGGCGGAGCCGCTTCTGCCCGGTTTCATCGTCCTGATGCAGGTTTGGGCTTCTCTCCCAAAGCAATTGCAGCGATCAAGGCGGCTCGCAAGTTGGAATCCGTGATCAAATTGTGGGATGTCGATCCAGCCAACCACTTGCTTTCTGATCGCGATTCCAACGAAGCCTATCTGGCGGCAAATCCAGGTAAAGCGTATGCCATTTACTTTCCGCAAGGAGGTTCGGTGAAGATCGATCTTTCTAAAGCAAAAGGGAAACTGACCTTAAAATGGATTAACATCGAAACAGGCGATTGGGGGACTTCTTCAAAAATCAACGGTGGAAAAAAACAAACACTGAAGACTCCCGACAAAGGAAACTGGGCAGCAGCAATCACCCGGTGAACTATCATTACGTCGTATATTCCGAATTAAGCCGGATGTATTCCTGAGTCAAATCGCAGGTCCAGATTCTCCAGCGACCTTTGCCGTACGGGAGGGTGATGTCGATGAGAACTTCGCCCGTTTTCATCGCTGCGGAAATTTTTTGCTCGTCGTATTCAACCGGTACTCCTTTTTTGAAGATACCGTAATTATTGATCGCGAGTGAAATATCATTTTCGCTTTCGATGCAACCGGTCCTTCCGCACGCCGAAACGATCCGCCCCCAGTTTGGATCATTTCCTGTGATCGCGGTTTTCACAAGGACATCTTCCGCGACCGTCTTGGCGATTTTTTCTGCATCCTCAAACGAACGCGCCCCTTCAACATCCACCGCAACAAAATGCTCGGCTCCTTCTGCATCACGAATAATTAAATGAGTCAAGTCCAAACAGACTTCATCCAAAGCTGCCTGAAAGATGGTGACATCTGCCCGAGACTGCAGTGAGATTTCGGACGCTCCATTAGCCAGCAATAACACGGTATCGCTGGTGCTGGTGTGACCTTCGACACTGATACGATTAAACGATTGATTGACTGCGATTCGCAATGTTTCATCACAGGTTTCTGTTGTCATTTGTAAATCTGTGACAATACACGCAAGCATGGTCGCCATGTTCGGTGCGATCATCGCGGCTCCCTTCGCGATCCCTGTTACCAACACGACCCCGGCTTGTAGATGAACCGTGCGAGAAACAATTTTCGGATACGTATCGGTTGTCATCATCGCAGAAACTGCATTTTCGAGATGCTCTGGTTGATTCCCCAATGAAGTAGCAACCTGCAAAATCCCGTCACGAATTTTCGACATCGGCAACGTTTGCCCGATCAATCCGGTTGAACAAACAAGAACGGCTTCCGCTTCAACACCAATTTCTTTCGCAACCAGCGATGTCATTTCCTTCGCATCATTCAATCCCTGCTCTCCCGTACAAGCGTTCGCGTTGCCGGAATTGATGATGAGCGCACGAACGGTT
The DNA here is from genome assembly GCA_024278285.1 of Planctomycetota bacterium. Lineage (GTDB taxonomy): Bacteria > Planctomycetota > Planctomycetia > Planctomycetales > Planctomycetaceae > Rubinisphaera. Next base: position 5,444 of record JAJRTM010000768.1, on the reverse strand, counting down.
TCTGAAGGAACGCGTTCCCGACTTATTTGAACCGGTGCGCCACACGTTTTGTTCGTTGTAAAAACACCGGCAGCGGTGCAATTTCGCTCGCTGGTTAAGAGCATCAGGTCTTTCGTCTGAGCATCCGATTTAATGCCACACGCAATCCCCCCAAATTGAAAGCCAGCGGGGATTTGGATATTTTTTGATTCGTTCATCGATGTTACCAAAGGGATGAAGTTGTTATCATTGAGTGAAGCTCCTAACGCCTGATACCTACTACCTAACGCCTATCATAATCAATCCGAGGGTTTCGTGCATCCGTTTCCGTTTGATGTTGAACAATTGAGAGCGACCATCGAAGCTGCGTTGGATAAAGCGACGCAATTCGGTTCTGCCTGCCCGCATCGTTTACGCGAATCGATGCGTTACAGTTTACTCGCAGGAGGGAAACGGCTGCGGCCAATTCTCACGATACTGGCGTGTGAAACGTGTGGCGGTTCAACCGAAACAGCGATGCCAGCCGCGAGTGCAATCGAAATGATTCACACCTATTCGCTCATTCACGACGATTTACCCGCGATGGACGATGACGATTTACGCAGAGGCCGGGCGACCAATCATATTCAATTCGATGAAGCGACCGCAATTTTAGCGGGCGATGCGTTGCTGACCCTCGCATTTGAGGTATTAGCCTCACAGGTTGAAGACAAACATCTCGCTGGCAAGGTTGTTTTAGAGCTGGCCCGAGCGGCAGGCCCCACCGGAATGGTAGGCGGTCAACAGGCCGATTTAGAGGCAGAATCGCAAAAAAACTTGACCATGGACAATTTGAACAGTATCCATCGGCGTAAAACCGGTAAATTAATCACCTGTGCGGTCAGAATGGGGGCAATTCTGGCGGCTGCCTCTTCCGAACAGCTTGACGCTTTGACAGAATATAGTGATGCTGTAGGACTCGCTTTCCAGATCGCGGACGATCTGCTCGACGAAACCGGAAGCGTTGAAAAAATGGGCAAAAGTGTCCAAAAAGATCAGGCTCATCATAAATTGACATATCCTGCATTGTTGGGATTGGAGGAAAGTCGGGCCAAAGCAACGAAGCTGGTCGACTCGGCTGTTTCTGCCCTTTCCCTGTTTGGCAAACAATCGCAGTCATTAGAAGCGGTCGCCCGTTATGCGATAACCAGAGACCGATAATTTTTTATTGCAGAGAGAAAATGTGATGGAATACGAACTACTCCCCTTGATATCTTCCCCGAAAGACCTGAAAACTCTTTCCGATGGTCAACTGAAAAAGCTGGCTGCAGAAATTCGCGAAGCACTCTGCGAAATCGTGGAAACTCGCCCCGCTCACTTTGCGAGCAACCTGGGCGTGGTCGAACTCTGCTTAGCATTGCACCAAACATTCGATTTCGAAAAAGATCGCCTCATCTGGGATACCGGGCATCAGATTTATCCGCACAAGTTAATCACGGGACGCTTTCCGCAGTTCCGCACGATCCGTCAAAAAGGAGGATTGATGGGCTTTCCGAATCCGCAAGAAAGCCCGTACGATTTATTCATGACCGGTCACGCAGGCTCCAGCGTTTCGACTGCACTCGGCTTGCAAACGGCTGATGATTTATTGTTCGATGATGGCAGAAAATCAGTCGCAGTTCTGGGTGATGGCGCGCTCCCTTCGGGAATCGTTTTCGAAGCATTCAACAACGCAGCCGGGTTGAAGAAAGATATGCTTGTCATTCTCAACGATAATCAAATGGGAATTTGCCCGCGAGTTGGTGGACTGGCTAAATATCTCGACAAGGCTCGCGTTGCCCCATTTTATAACGGTTTGAAACGGGATGTTTCCTGGGCATTGAATAAAGTCCCGATGCTGGGTGGCTCCATCGAAAATGCACTTTCAACGGTGAAAGATTCCCTCAAAACACTGCTGCATGGCGGGATGCTATTTGAAGAAATGGGCTTCCGTTATATCGGCCCGATCGATGGTCACGATCTCCCCACGCTGAGAAAATATCTCGCAATGGTCAAAGATATCAAAGGACCGACGCTACTTCACGTTTTCACGGAAAAAGGAAAAGGCTTCAAACCAGCCACCGAAGATCCCGTCACGTTTCATTCGCCCACTTCGTTTGAGCGAACCGAAAACGGAGAAGCGGTTCTCTCGAAAAAAGGAAGTTCTGCTGCTTATACCGATGTTGCCAGTGCAGCAATTTACAAACAGATGAAGCAGGATTCCCGCGTTGTTGTAATGACCGCAGCGATGTGTGCCGGCAACAAACTGGGGAGAATCCGCGAAGATTATCCGACACGCTTTTTCGATACCGGCATCTGTGAATCACACGCGGTCGCCTTTGCAGCCGGGATGGCCAAATCGGGAATGAAGCCGATCGTCGATATCTACAGCACGTTCCTGCAACGCTCTTTCGATCAGATTTTCCAGGAAGTTGCGCTCCAGAACTTGCCCGTCGTTTTCTGTATGGATCGCGCAGGGCTGTGTGGCCCCGACGGACCGACGCATCATGGCGTGTTCGATAATTCCTACATGCGCGTCTTCCCGAACATCACCATCATGGCTCCCGGCGATTCATCCGATCTCGAAGCGATGATTCCGTTCGCCATCCAGCACGATGGCCCGATTTCAATTCGCTTTCCAAAAACATCTGCAGAAACAATTCACCGCGAAGGAACCGCTGCCCCGATTGAACTCGGCAAAAGCGAAGTCATTCAATGGGGAACCGATGGCATGTTCGTCGTCTTCGGCGCACTACTTCCCGAATGTCAAAAAGCAGTCGAAAAACTCCAGAAAGATGGCCTCGACATCGGCTTAATCAACGCAAGATTCCTGCGGCCACTTGATACCGACATCATTCTCAAAGCGGTCAAAGAATGCAACTTCGTCATCACGGTCGAAGAAAACACCCTGTGCGGCGGCTTCGGTTCGGTCGTTCTCGAAGCAGCCAATGAGGCAGGATTGAACACAAAAAACATCCACCGCCTCGGCATCCCCGATCAATTCATCGAACACGGCGACCGCAAAGAACTACTCGCAGACCTCGGCCTAGACCCAGTCAGCCTCATCCAAACCGCCAGAAGCCTCGCCAACGAACAACCCGACTTAGTAGAAACAAACTAGGCGAGCCGGGTCAGTAATGACCCTGGTAATTTACAATTGCTAACCGATGATTAAGGGATTCAATAAAGAAACGGTCTGACAATGCTACAAAGACTTTACGTCCACAATTTCAGGTGCCTCGAAAACTTTGAACTCAATCTGAAAGAGCTCCCCTCCTCTTTACTGATTGGAAAAAACGGCTCGGGCAAATCGACGGTCAGAGATGTTCTCGAAATCTTCCAAAAAATCGGTCGCGGCACCAACCGAATTTCTGAGCTTGTCAAACTAAAAGACTTCGCACAGGGAAGAACTGAAACTCCCATCCGCTTTGAAATTGAAGTTTTACTTGAAGGAAAATTGTACCAGTACACGCTGGCTTTGGAATTGTCGGAAGACTTCAAAGAACTACGTATTTTTGAAGAAGAAGCGAAAGTTGATGGCGAATTGGTTTTCTCCAGGGAAAGAAGTAAGCTTGTGTATATGCGAGCAACATCTTCTCTGGATAAAAATCAACATGGTTATGTTGATGGAACTGAACCAGATGAGGTTAAAGTTGAAAGTCACCTTGCTGCCCTGCCGATTATTTCTTTTGATCAACTGCTTCCTTTGATCAACTGGCTTCGGCAGATGATCATACTGTCTCCAATTCCCGGACTAATGCGTGGAGAATCTCGGGGAGGGATGTTAAAGCCGAATCGAAATGGTTCTAATTTTAGTTACTGGTTCTCTGGTGTTTTGGAACAATTCCCCAAGTCCTATTCGTATATTGATGACTACCTGAAAGCCATCATGCCCGATATTGAGGACATTCAAAATAGTCCGACAGGAAAAGAAACTAAAGAACTGATCGTTAAATTTCAAACTAACGCTCAAGACTCTCTCTCTGTTTCATTTAACGACTTATCCGATGGCGAAAAATGTTTTTTTCTCTGTGCTGTTATCGTAGCAGCAAATAAGTCGTATGGCCCGCTTTTTTGTTTCTGGGACGAACCGGATAACTATCTGGGGTTGTCCGAAGTAGGGCATTTCATTGTTTCGCTTCGCCGTACTTTCGAAAATGGAAATGGCGGACAGTTTATTGCCACTTCCCATAACCCCGAAGCAATTCGCCGGTTTTCTGATGAAAACACACATTTGCTTTATCGAGAAAGTCACTTAGAGCCTGCGCGTATTAAACTGCTCAGCGAAATGAATCTTGAGTGCGATCTCATCAACACCTTGATTCTCGGTGACCTTGAACCATGAGTAAAAGCAAAAAAAGTAGTGCGAATGATTACAGGGACCATCTTGTTGTTCTGTCTGAAGACAATGCGAATCGCAGGATAGTGAATGGTTTCCTGATGGCACCAGGACTCGACTCAAGAGCAATTGCTGCCTTGCCTTTCGAAAGAGGCTGGAAAAAAGTTCCTAAATCCTTTCGTAATTATGTAAACAGTATGTGTAGATTTCCCAATCGCCGAGTTCTTTTGCTGATCGACTTTGATGTCAATGAAACCGATGAAGAGAAAAGACGTATCAAAATTGAAAAAAGACTCACCGAAGTAAGAAAATATATTCCTGAAAAACTGATTAAGAATGACAGAGTCTTCGTACTTGGTGTATTGGATGAACCAGAAGATTTAATAAGAGCAAGCAATAATCTCAATACTTTTGAAAAGATCGGTGAAGCCCTTGCGCAAGATTGCTTCAAGGGTACTGATCACGCCTGGAGGCATGATCTTCTAATACATAACAAAGACGAATTAGCCCGCATGGAAAAAGCAGTTAAACCATTTTTGTTTACAAATGCAAACAATTCTTAACGAACAGACTCCGCGAATTCCCATGAATAAACCGGTTCGTACATCTGCGGGGTTTAATCTTTTTTCTGCTGCCTTTGCGTTTTTTGTTTGGGGTGGGTGGGCTTATTTTGTGAATGTTTCTCATTCATACAAGCATGGGGTGATTTCCGGTCTTGCACAGGGGATTGCCAGTGCAGTGGTGACTTTGTTTATGGTTTATGTGGTGACGTTTTTGTATCATCGGTTTGAGAAACCGGTTTTCAAGTTGGTACTACCTGGGGTGCTGACGGTGATGTTCACAACAACCTGTACCGTGCTGATCCACACAATGGTCGGAACGCCTCGCATTTTCTTTACGATACTTCCCGCGTTTACGGTCGGGTTTTTGTTCTGTCTTTATACGTGCAGTCAATTAAGAACTCTTGATGCTCAACCGAACGAGCCGGAACCATGCTAGGAAGCGTAGCGCCTTTGGAAATACAGCTTCAGCATCAAACACTTTTGAGACTGCCGGGGAAGATGCCTTGGCCGGCGATTTCGCCATCTTTCATATAGATTTGATTCTT
>JAJRTM010000767.1 GCA_024278285.1 Planctomycetota bacterium | reverse complement strand
CCTACAATGATCGCTACGGCAATAGGTTGGTTTTGAGTAAGTGCTGGTTCAGAGGTAGAAATTTCCATCAACATCACCATAATCCCGGAAGAAGCAAGAATACTTCCCAAAACAACAAACAATACTGCAACTGCCCGCACGTTCCGATAATTTGCATAGTCTCTTGGGGCGAGAACTTCTTTGGGGTTTACTAACACTCGTCGCTCTTGCATTTCACTTATTCCTTCTGGTTGACGTAACGTGGGTAATGCTTTTATAGTACCGTAGGGTGCGTTGCAACGCACCAAATGCGGGCTGTGTATCAAAGGTGCGTCATGACGCACCCTACACTGCTGGAAAATTCATAACATGAATAAATAAAGACTTGAAAAAAACCTCAGATGTCTACGCCCACAAACTTTGGGGAGCTTCAATTAAAAAATACATCTCTTGATATGCCTGACCTGTCAATAATATTTTTAAGGGTTCCTCTCGGTATATCCTTAGCTCCATGTATAGGCACGGGTATAACACCACACCCTTCCTTGAAATATGTAGCATGGCTCCCTCTGGTTCTCTTGTAGACAAAACCATTCGACAGCGATGTAGGGTACGCTGTGCGTACCACGACAGAAAGATAATGTATGCTATGATAGCTATGTTGTGGTTAGTTGCAAGTCACAATTGGTGTGCACGGCACACCCTACACTGCTAGGGTTGCAATTTTTGTTTGATATAGGTTTCGCAGATTTTGTAGTAGGTGAGCATTGAATTGATATCGATCCATTCGTCGATGGCGTGAAGATTGCCGACGAGGGGGCGGGAGAGATTGACGGGGATGTTGTATTGACGAAAAAAACGGCTGTCGCTGCCTCCGGAGGCGCGAACGTGGCGAACGGGGGAGCCGGTTATCTGTTCGGTGATTTCGCAGAATAACTGATCGGGGTCGAGATGGGTCGGTTCTGCGGTCATCAGTGGTTCCAGAATACAGTCGGCTCCTAAAATATCTGCGATTTCTTCCAGCATTTTATCCACCGAATGCGTCGGCGGAAAGCGGATATCCATGACTGCCCAGGCCGTTGCGGGAATTCGATTCGGTTGCTTGTTTTCGGTTTGACACATTGTCATACAGCACGTCGGGAACCAGTGATTGACCTGTTCTTCAATCGGTTTATCTGGCCAGTATTTGGCAAAATGCTGATTAAGAATCGTCAGGCGTTCCATTAACAGTTCCAGCGCATTGTTCCCAAGCCACGGACGAGCACCGTGTGCTTCGTGTCCTTTGCAGGTCACACGAACATGAATGACCCCTTTTTCTTCGATAGTGATATCATTCAGCGAACCACCATCGGGAATGATGGCGGTGCCACACCGAAGGTTTTCCTCTTCACATAAATAACGGACTCCATCGGCGCCGCCCCGTTCTTCATCGGAAGTAAGGGCCAACCCGAGTGAGATCCCTGGATGCTTTGTGTGAAATGCACACAATAATTCCACCAGAATCGCATTCTGGCCTTTCATATCGCCGGTGCCGGGGCCGATGATGCGACCTTGCTTGACGGTTGAATGATAGCAGTCGGGCTGCGGGTGTTCGATGACATCGAGATGACCACAAAGCAAAATCTCGGGAGCTTCAATGCCGTCCGGACGCACGATCATCGATTGATGCCCGTTGCATTCCCGGTAATCGATCTGCACACCAGGCAAGCAATCGATATGATTATGCAGAAATTCAAAACATCGTTTCCGTTCTTCCGGACGAGATTCCGTACTCGGAATCATCACCAGATCACGAGTCAGCGAAATCAAACGCGACTGAAGTTCTTCAACGGTTGGCATAGCAAAAAAAGATTTCATAAAAAGTAGGATGGCGTGCTTATCAGACTGGAAAGCCTGACTGCCATCAATCGCGATCGGTATCCCATTGGATTGGGAGATCGTGTTCGACCAGGTTGAGTAATTGATGACATTCATCGGTTGTTTCTGCGAGGCACAAAAACTGGCCTTTATGCACCAGGTTATCTTTGCCAAAGTTCAGATTGAGCGGAAGGATGCCAGACTGTTTTTCTGGTCGAAACAGATGCCCCGATTGATCGAACAAGGCCAGCAAATCTTCTGATGAAATCGGTTGACCAAGCCGCAGATTTCGCAGCAGCCAGGCGCCGTCGGGATGAAAATGCCGAGCGAGTAGTGAAGGATAGGTTGCCCCGGTAACACGTGCATTGATCTCGCAAACATACACATCGGGAGTTGTTTTTCCTTCTCGTTCAGCGACCAGCCAGTCGATACTCGCCGTCCCGCGGTAACCGGTTTGATGCAACCAGTTTCCAGCCAATTCGGCTTGTTTCATCGTTTCTTCTCGCAAGCCGGGCAATTGATCCAAATAAGACGGCGGCGATTCATTTCCCTGATGAATACTGTCGCTGCTGAGGATTTGCTCGGTCATGTCATAAGCGTAGATGGTTGTTTCATCCAGAAAAAGTTGCGTGCTGGGGCTGCGGACATTTTTTATTCCGTGTATCCCTTTTTCCAACCATCCTTGCACCAAACAGGGGCCTTCATAGAAAAAGTGATCGGGAACTTCTGGAAAGTCTGCGGGAGTTTTCAGATTACGCAGCCGCATCATTCCAATCCCGGAGGCTCCTATTTGTGATCGCAAAACGACCGAAGAATACCCCTTCTCTGCCAAGATTTTGATACAACGAGGAAGATCAGCAGCCGAGGTTGCCAGTTCGGTATCGAAAGCAGGCAACCCTTGTTCGATCTGATACTGATGCAAGAGTAATTTGTTGTTGCCATCCTGACTGGCTGCCGTGGAGGAAATTGTCTGGCACTCCAGATGCGCTGCAATTCGCGATAAAATTTCGTCCGTCACATACCCATCAAGCCATTCTGCACCGTGCTGCGACAACGTTTTCAGATGATGGACGGCTTCTGTTTGTTTACCAGTTTTAAGATGCTCTCCCAGTTCGACATAATCGCAGTGCTGCATCACCTGCATTCGAGGCAACGACAAACCAAGGTCTTCTCGCAAATATCGGCACAGTATTTCATCTGGTTCGCGTTCGAGAACCAGTAAATTATCTTCACCGCGAAATAGCAGATTAATGATTGGAATCAGTCGCCCGCCATAGGAATCGATTTCGCCGACTTCATCGACGAGCGCCTGTGTCTG
>JAJRTM010000766.1 GCA_024278285.1 Planctomycetota bacterium | reverse complement strand
GGTTGCGGAGGCAGTTTTTTCGTGTTACAACAGAAGGAAACGTTAAAGCTGACTCTGCCTCATGATGAAGAGCAGCCGCCATTCGCACTGCTGGACAAGCCAGACAGTGGCACCCAAATTCCATCATTTTAGCAGTGGCACATGGCGCATTCATCTTGTGCCACCCGCCACCCAACCACTAAAAGCGGTCGGGCCACCCGCGAAGTTTTTTCAGGAAGATCAATTAGAAAAAAAGCTCAGCGACTACGTAAATATTTTTCAATCGTGCGTAGCTGATGGGGCGGTTGTGCGCTCATCAAAAAAAACACAAACCAAAGCAATCGCCACAAGTCCTTTAATAACAAGCAACAGTGCCATTCGTTCCTGACACCTTTATTTCCGCAAAAACAACATATACGGTTCCTGACACCTTTATTTCCTTGACACCTTTATTTCCTTTATTTCTCCAGGTGTAAGGAACCGGTGATGGAAAGCCTTGTCAAAACCCAACGTACGTCCAGTATGAATATATTTTATATATCTTGTCTTCCTTAAAAAGTAGTGCATAGCTTGTGATATATGTCGAGTAACCGAAATTTCTGGTATCGCGATAATGGCATGACAGATAATTAACATTTTCAAGTTTCACTTTACTATTAGCCCTGTCATCGGCATCTTCATGGGTTATAAAGTCTGAGTTCTTGTGGATTTTACATTCAAATCCGCAGGACAACATGATTCTTTTAGCGTCATCGATATTCATTCCATTGGTGACATGTTTCTTAATGTATAATTCTTTTTCTTGCAAAGTCGGACCTTTAGATGGTAGCGATGCACAACCCAATAAACTGGCAAGAAAAATCAAAGCACATCTTAGCTTAGTATTATTCATTTATTTTTGCCTGAGAATTACTTAAGGCAATCTGGTAGTGATTCATTCATACCAGGGTGCACCCGACGCCCTCCAGGAGGTATTGAAACACCAGAATCTTCTGTTATGGTGCAAGATTTCAACATCCAGATGGCGAAACTATTGCTATTTGCGCCGTCTGTATTGGGGAATTTAACAGGAACTGCAGCGTAGGGGATGCAACACTCTTGTACTTTTACGCAACGCCTTTGAAGCATCCACACAATTGATCGCAGTCACCCTCGACAGTCAGTTCAGTACACTTAAGTTTATTCTCAGGATAGCCATCAGTATCATTCTCTGGATGATCAACTGGTTTGTCTTCCCACTTATCGATCTCAGGCCAGAGTTGACCAAGTAACGTAGCGTGGGTAAAAGTTGTAACGTAGCGTGGCTAAAGGTAGGTTGGGATAGCGAATGCGTATCCCAACATTTGTGGGACGGTTTTTCTGAAAATCACTGGTACGAATTTCTGATTAATGGCACCTTTTTATTTCTCATTGAATTCACAAGCCAGATTTATGAATGCAAATCGAGAAACTATTCTCGGGCGTAATCGAACATTGGTGTTGAAAGATATCGTTCGCCGCTGTCCGGCAGAATAACGACGATCGTTTTTCCTGCTGATTCAGGTCGGGCTGCGACCTTGAGCGCCGCTGCGATCGCGGCACCGCTGCTGATTCCTGCGATGATTCCCTCTTCCTGGGCGAGTTTTGGCGCCATTTCAAAAGATTCTTCATCGGTCACCTGAACGACATCATCGATTAAGGAAACATCCAGAATATCGGGAATGAAACCGGCACCGATCCCCTGTATTTTATGCTTGCCGGGCGAACCACCGGAAAGGACCGGGCTGCCGGTTGGTTCGACCGCAATCGATTGAATCGCTTTTCCTTTTTCCTGTTTGAGATACCGACTAACTCCGGTAATTGTGCCGCCGGTGCCGACACCGGAAATGAAGATGTCAACGTTGCCTTGCGTATCTTCCCAGATTTCCGGACCGGTTGTCAGAACATGAGCTTCAGGATTTGCAGGGTTGCTGAATTGCTGGGGCATGAAAAATTCCGGGTTTTCTGCCAATTCAGTTGCTCGATTGATAGCCCCTTTCATTCCTTCTGCTCCCGGCGTGAGCACCAAATTGGCACCGAACGCACGTAACATCATCCGGCGTTCCACAGACATTGAATCGGGCATACAGAGTGTTAAATCGTAACCACGAGCCGCACAGACAAATGCCAGCGCGATGCCGGTATTCCCGCTGGTTGGCTCTACCACTTTCATGCCAGGTTTTATTTTTCCGCTTTTCTCGGCGTCCCAAATCATGTTGGCGCCAATTCTGCACTTCACGCTATAAGCCGGATTTCGACCTTCAATTTTCGCCAAAACGGTCGCGCCAAGCCCCTCTGCCATCTTATTGATTTTTACAAGTGGGGTTCGTCCAATGGTCAATGTGTTATCTTCAAATATGGGCACGACTTACTCCTTCATGTGTGCAATGTTCATTTTGCATTACTAACGGTAAAAGTTTACGAACGACTCGCAAAATTTAGAAAAAGATCATATTGGTTACGGCGGTCAGAACAGTCCAGCCGTGCTGGGTAACCTTAGCCGTTCGCTCGATTTAGATTATTGAGACTTTCCGTCAGATTGGCAATATCGATTTTGGAGAATAGGCGTTAGGTAGTAGGTATTAGGCGTTAGGGATTTTTCACCTGTATTACTAACGGTAAAAGTTTGCGAACGGCTCGCAAATTATAGAAAAATATCAATTTGGTTACGGCTATCAGAATGAACCAGCCGTGCTGGGAACTCTGCGGTAGGGTTGGGCGGCTGAGAAACCGGTGGGCATTATCATCGAACGGTCTTCTTCCCGGGAGACGGTTCGGATCGGATTTACGTGTTTGACAGGGATGACCGATCTGGCGTTTCTCGGTGAAAATGAAGGCTTGCTCGCTTGTGAAATCATTCTTCGGTGAGCGGAAACGTTTTGAGTTTTGTTTAATTCGCCCGTTAAATCTGCGATCAACCGAGCCGTTGCAAAGGGGATGATGACGACACGTGTTTGACCGGGAGCATCGGGAGATTCAATCACAATGGTCAGCTTGGCTCCGTTTGCAAATTGCAGGGAATTACCCATCTGGGAAATTTGTGGTTCCTGGCTGGTTGAATTTACAATCGAAGAGAGCGGTGCATTATTATTTGCATTGAACCGTGCCGAGCTTCCTGCAGGAACGGCAGCAGGTGGTTCCTGCATAGGGGCGCCGAACGCGTCATCACTGCTTGCTGCGATGACACTTTCAACCGGTTGCAAAATCGGCTCTGCTTTGCGGATGATGTTCTCTAATCCGCACGATGCAACAAGATCGAGAATCGGTTTCAAGCCGGCGTATAAACCACGTTTTTCTTTTGGGTCTGCTGCGATGCAAACGCCGACGACTTCGTTTTCCAGATTGAATAATCCGCCGCCCGAACGCCCCTGCACGGGAACTCCGGTGCATTCCACATTGTCGGGGCCGGTGTATCGATTCAACGCAGTGACCGATAAATTTTGTGTTGTCGGAGGCTGCCCGCCGCTGCATCCAACACTAATGACAGATTCTCCTTTGGGAAGTTGCGAACCACTTGTTGCTAATCTCGCCACAGGAAGGACGCCATCGGTTGGGATGGAGATCAAGCCGACATCTGCATCCAGATCGTACTTTTCGACTTTACCCAGATAGCTTTCGAAGCGGTCTCCCGTGAAAATATCGACATCCACTTTTGAACTCTCGGTCAAATGTCGGAAGATGTGTCCGCAAGTCAGTATGTAGGAAACTCCGGGAGTTGAATGGATGATCGTTCCTGAACCGTAGTTGATGCCATTTTCGTCTTTAATTCTAATACGAACATTCGCTGCACTGGAATCGATATGAGGCGTCGGCTTGGTGACGTTACTACTTTCATCCAACTGGGCGCGAATGATCGGCGTCTCTTTTGTTCTGCGATTGTTTGCCAGCGAATTAACAGGCGGGGTATTGCGAGTGTTAGCAAAAACTGGGGCTGTTTTTTGTATCGGTTGCTGAGCCGAAACGTTGGGCATTGGTGGGGCGGTCTGATTGGCGTTGGCGTATTGCTGAGGCTGGCCTGGCTGCTTCTTTTCAAACGATGCAGGGAAAGCGGAGGGCGTTCCCAAAACCGGCGTTTCGTATCCAGAGCTACGGCGTTGCTGTGAATTGCGATTCTTTTGTTGATTGCTCGCCAGGACCGATTGTTGATTCGGTTTTGTTCTGGGGATCATCGCAACCAGTCGGCGAAGATCCTGTTCGGTTGTTTGTCCGCCCAATATTCGTTTCACTTCTTTTCCATTAACCACCAGCACAAAAGCGGGAATGGAACTGACACGAAACTGCTTGGCAAGTTTCGGGTTCTTATCGATATCAACCTGCTGAATCGGCAAGCCTTCTCGCTGCAACTTGTGGACAATTGGCGCCACCTGCTGGCACGGCCCGCACCACGTTGCGGTGAAATCGTAAAGAACCGCCTGCTGGGCAAAAGCCGTTTCGGTACTAAAATGAACAAGTACTGCAGACAACATCACCGCCTGAAAGGCAACATATTTCATAAAAACTCTCCGCGAATCCATTCGCCTGGAGTGGCCC
>JAJRTM010000765.1 GCA_024278285.1 Planctomycetota bacterium | reverse complement strand
GCCATTAGTTTTGATAATTCTCGCACCGCGATTTCCAACAGTCTGGGGACGATGTTTTTTCTATTCGTCGGCATCTTCATCTGCATGGTTTTAATTGTCGAGGCGAGATCTTCTTTCGCGTTGCAGTTACCCAGTTTTTTAATCTTTATCGTGGGTGGGTCCATCGGGCTGTGGGCTTCTTTAACACACAAAAATCCGTCCAGTGCGCTCACTCTTGCAGCCGGGGTTCTTCCTTTTGGAACATTCTACGCGATCACCGCGTATTTGCTGGGGGAATCGTTCAGCGTTTGCCTGTGTGTTTGCCTGGCGTACGGCTTCACGGCGCTGGCAATGCTCATCCCCGCGATCAGCGTATTCGATATGTCGCTGGGGCGGACGAGCATCGAAAAATAAAATCAGCCACGGATGGACCCTGGTTTTCACGGATTGAATGAGACAAAAAAAAGATTTCGCAAAACTTATGTTGCACGATGTGCTTAATTCGGTTTCGCTGTGGTTGCCCGGTGTCAGCTTGATGCTGGTGTTGACGGTAGTCTCCGGCTTCTTTTCTGGCAGCGAAACGGCGTTGTTTTCTCTTTCGCGTGATGATCTACATCGGCTTCGTACAGGCAGTCGCGCAGAGATACAAATCTTTTATTTACTTTCGCAGCCGACCCGGTTGTTGACCGCGATTCTGTTCTGGAATCTGGTTGTCAATCTTTCGTATTTTGCGATCAGTGTTGTATTGGCTCGTCGGTTAATGATCGCTGAGTTTCAGGGAGTCGCCTGGGGAATCAGCCTGGCTGGGGTGACAAGTTTAATTCTGTTTGGCGAAGTCATCCCAAAAAGCCTTGCGGTTGCATTCCCGCGTCGTATTTCTGAGCTGGTCATCTGGCCTCTTTCAATTTCTGTCCGATTGCTGGATCGAATTATTCCGGTGTTGCAAATGACCACTCGTGGTTTGCAACGCGGGTTCTGGGGCGATCTAAAAGAAGAAACAGTTCTAGATGCAGACGACCTGGAAAAAGCGGTCGATCTTTCTTCACAATCGAGTGAAATGATTGCCCATGAACGAAATATTCTGCATCACATTCTTGACCTTTCCGAAATTGTGGTCGAAGAAATCATGCGGCCGCGCGGAACTTACATTACGGTATCGGCACCGGTCAGTTGGCAGGATCTGGGGCAAAAAATGCCTGCGGGCGGTTTTGTTGCCATTGTTGAACATGGCACCGATCAGGTCAGCGGGGTATTCTGGCTGACCGATACAATTTATAACGCCAGACAGGGATTGGAATCGTTTCGGGAAGCGGTCATCTTTTTGCCTTGGTGTGCCCATGCAGCAGTCGCTTTAGATGCGATGCGTTCCCAGTTATGCCATGTCGCTGCCATTGTTGATGAATATGGCCAAACCGTTGGCGTGCTGACACAACAGGATTTACTTGACACTATTTTTTCTTCCTCTCCTTCTCGGGCACGAAGAATTTTGAATCGAGAAGCCGTGCTGGAAGTTGATAATAATGTTTATCATCTCGATGGTTTAACGACACTCAGGTATCTGGCCCAACATCTGAATATTGATTTTGATCCCGAAAAAGAACAAAGCATTACCCTGGCTGGACTGCTGCACAAAAAGCTGAAAGAGTTCCCGAAAGTTGGTGATGAATGCGTCTGGAAAGAATGGAATTTCCGCGTGATCGATGTGAAAGATCGCAGCAGGATTCGCGTCCTTGCTGAACCCATCAAGAAAAAGCGTGAAGCCCAAAAGGAGAAATCATGATTGAATTTCTCGGAGTTTTGCTTCTGTTTCTTTTCGGTATTCGGCTATCGGCTTTTTTCAGTGGAATCGAAACCGCATTTTACCGGGCGAGTAAATTACGGCTGAATATCGACGCACAAACAGGCGATGCTCTTTCACAAAAGATTTTAAGCTATGTTCGCGATCCCTCCACATTCGTCGCAACGATTCTTATCGGAAATAACCTTGCCAATTACGTTACCACTTACGCCATTGGTTTTGGTGCGATCTTATTTCTGGGAGAATTGACGGAAGTTGCAGAAGTAAGCGTGACGATCTGTATCTCTCCGGTGATCTTTATTTTCGGAGAACTGCTCCCGAAAACACTCCACTATCGTGCCCCTTTAATCATGCTTAAACGGTATTTCATTTATTTCCGCCTTGTTCATTGGCTACTGCTTCCGCTTAGTTGGCCTTTGATACTACTAACAAGTTTGCTTCAAAAACTGGGAGGAATTCAACAACAGCCAATCTTGAAAATCCTGGGCAGGCGTCCTTTGGCTAATGTGATTGGACGAGGACATGACGAAGGTGTGTTGACCTCTATCCAGCACGATTTAATGCAGGGAGTATTTCAAAATGCGAACTTGCCGCTGGGGTCAATCATTACTCCCAAAGAGATCGCGATCAGTTTTGAGCATACTCCTTCTCGCGCCAAACTGCTGGATTGCGCTCAATCGTTCGGCCTGGTTGAAATCGTTGTCAGCGAAGTGAATGATTCTTCCCCGTCATTAAGTTATTACCGGGTCGCAGAGTTGCTTTTATCAAAAGCTCCGCTGAATCATCTGAAAAAGATCCCACCGGTCATTGCGAGAGATTCCTCCCGCCTGGAAGCACTGCTCACATTACAGGAAAAGGACGCTGATGTGGGAGCCGTTTACGAAGATAATCAGTTAATCGGCGTAGTCAGACATCGCACTCTGGCAGAGTTGATTTTACAGGGAGGGAATTTGACCGGTTCAACGCCGTCTGTATGAAGTTTCTTCGTCCATTCGGGACAATAGTAACGATCTTTGAATGATTCTTTCTTTTCGATACAAATAATGATCACTTGGAATTACGAGCATGAGTACTTACACAAGCCTGACGTACCATCTTGTTTTCAGTACCAAATATCGAAATTGTTGGATTGACGAATCCTTCAAAGAAGAACTCTATTCGTATATTGGCGGTATTATTCGTGGTGAGAAAGGACACCTGATAGCAATTGGTGGTATTGAAGATCATATACATCTCTTGGCTTGTTTAAGTCCAACTATTACAGTTTCCGACATGTTGAAACGAATCAAAGGGAATTCATCCAAATGGATTAACGATAAAAAAAAGACCCGCCAGCAATTCAGGTGGCAGGCGGGGTATGGTGCATTTACAGTGAGTCAATCACAAATCCCAATCGTGACAAACTACATCAAAGGGCAAGAAGTACATCATAAGAAACTAACTTTTAAAGAGGAGTATCTGGCATTACTTAAACGACACCAGATTGAGTTTGCACCAGAATATCTGTTTGAAATGGAGCATCATTCCTGATTGTCTCGAAGAGACTATGGCAAATAGCCCCAGGTTTTAACCTGGGGGAAATGTGCCAAAAGAAACCGAGTCCTGGAGGGACGATGTAAATGGTTTTTCGATTCTGTGTCCCCTGTTTTCACGCAAAGTTCTGCTCACCGTTTCCATCGTCCCTTCGGGACTTGTTGCATTTTCCGTTCACTTCCCCAGGTTAAAACCTGGGGCTATTTGCCTGTGTCCCTTCGGGACTTTGTCCAGTTGAAAATAATTATTAATATTAAGACGTTCAAACTCCCATCACACAATGACATGAAGCCTCTTCCCATTCGTCTCGCCATAGACGCAAATTCGCTTCGTGCTATAATCCCGGTGAATGTTGTGGATTCACCTTTTAATTGATGGATAAACGGTTTGAAATTAGACAGCCCATTTTTGATTAAACTTCAAGCCGTCGTGTTCACTGCTGGGATGTGGGTGCTGTTTCGCACATTGCGGATAGAAATTCGCGAAACTGTTCCCGGCACCAATCCTTATTCGCCGGAAACAAAAGAGAGTTATTTTTACAGCGTCTGGCACGATTCAATGCTCATCCCGACTTTTGGTGGGAAGCATCGTCGCTCGGCTGCGTTGACGAGTCGGCATACTGATGGTTCGATGGTGGCGCATGTTTTGCGGCTTGTGGGGATGTCTACTATTCGTGGTTCGACCAATCGGATAACTCCGGGCGCGATTCGAGAACTGATTAAGACGGCTGAAAACAAGCATGTCGTCATCACTCCGGATGGCCCACGTGGTCCGCGCAGGGAAATGTCGGTCGGCATCACTTATCTGGCATCGCGTACCGGTCGTGCCATCATCCCGACGGCGTTTTCATGCACCCGTTGCTGGAAAATCAAAGGTAACTGGACCGACATGGTCATCCCCAAACCATTCGCAAAAATCTACCTCCTGATGGCAGCCCCCTGCCATGTTCCCGCTGATCTGGATACCGATTCCCTCGAAGAGTATAAAACGGGAATTCAGAAAGAAATGGATTCAATAAACGAAGCCGCAGACAAACTTGTCATCAAATAGGTGATTCCATCGCTGAACAACATTTTGAAATAGTGCAATATATTTTACAGGAGCCAAGATGCTACTTGCAGTAGATATTGGTGGGACGAAAACGACGATTGCGATCTTTGAATCGCACTCGTCACGCATCCCGCTGCATGAGCGTACTTTCATTTCGCAGAATTATTCCTGCCTGAAAGAAATTCTTGTGGAATACCTGGCGGACCGCAGCGTTCAAGTTAACGCGGCCTGTTTTGGTGTGGCAGGTCCGGTCAGTGGGGGGCGATGCGAAACGATGAATTTGCCTTGGCTGGTAGATGAAACGGAACTGGCTGAGTTGGTCGGCAGTCCCTTGACGCGAGTGATTAACGATCTCGAAGCAACAGCCTGGTCGCTGGATAATCTTGCTGAAGAAGATCTTCACTGCATTGATGAGGGCGAAATAGTCGCAGGCAATCGCGGTGTGATTGCAGCCGGAACCGGACTGGGGGAAGCGGGTGTCTGGTACGGCAAATGGTATCATCCATTTGCCAGCGAAGGAGGCCACGCCGATTTTTCG